>RDXH01000353.1 GCA_004292745.1 Oscillatoriales cyanobacterium
ACGAATATGGGGGATGGAATTGCACCATCATGCTCGATAGGCATCAAGTCGCACTGAGTTCGCTGCCTAAACCGCTCGGCCAACTGCCGTTAGATCGCTTGGTGCGATCGAACTTAAAATGAATTATAACATAATTTCCCAGTCCGTGTTAAAACTAGAGAACAAAAATCACAATCTTCGATCTGCAACGCCCGATCGCCATCAGCCCGAAGTTGGAGTCGATCGGTCAAACAAAGCAGTTTCTAAGACTTGGCATAGAACTTACAGGTAATGGTACTGAATTCGACGGTAGTGCTGACTCTGATTCTACTGACTATGATGTTGGGAGCTGGTGTGACGAGTTCTGTTTTCGGATTTACTTTAGGTCGGGAAGCGTTGAAAGGAACTACTCAACCAGACGTTCGCCCCAGCAGTAATGCAGGCGGCAAACAGGGAAATCCAGCTAGCAAAGACCAAGTGAGCATTTTGAAAGAAAAAGACATTCTCAAAACCGTCAAAGCACGGATAGAAGGTCGCGATCCTGAGAAAGTAGCGGGTCAAGGGAATACCAAAACAGACAAGGCTAGCTCTAAAACAGCTACAGCCAAAAAACCAGTCACTGACAAAAATCCCAGCACCAAGTTTCCCATGAACAGTCGCGACGGGGGAATCACCCTAGAAGTGAGTGCGGCCAATCAGCGAGGTAACTCCATGCTGCTAGACGTGAGCATGAAGAACGAAGGCTCCCAAGCTGTAAAGTTTTTATACAGTTTCTTGAGCGTTACTGATAACCAGGGCCAGCCCCTAAGTGGGACGGCCGAGGATTTACCTGGGGAACTGCCCCCCAACGGGCAAGTGTTTTACGGGACGATTAGCATTCCCACGACTTTGCTGGAAAATGCTAAAGAAATTTCGCTGACGCTGACAGATTATCCAGCTCAAAAACTTCAGTTGCAAATAGCGGGCATTCCAGTGCCGAAGTGAATTAACTTACAGCGCCGGGAAGTCCCCCGCTATACCTGTTAGTCAATGTGACGGGTGAGTAGTTCACTATTTGGAAAATTATTTGCAGATGCTTGCCCCTGTTGTGTTCGTGTTTAGGGGGATTGTCAACAATTTTAGCTTGCTATGGAGGATCTGTATCACTCCCACAGGCCTGGGTCAGGAGAGTGTAGGAGATGGCTGAGTTGCCTGCTATGACTTGGACAGAGGTGCTGTCACGGTTGCTATCAGTGCTGCTGCTGATAGCGATCAATGCTTTTTTTGTGGCGGCTGAGTTTTCGATGGTGACGGTGCGTCGTTCGCGGATTAATCAGTTAGTTGAGGCGGGGGATGTTCCGGCTCTGACTGTTCAATCTTTGATCCAAAGTATTGAGCGATTGCTCTCAACTATGCAGTTGGGAATCACTCTTTCTAGTTTAGCTCTCGGCTGGATTGGGGAAGATACGATCGCCGTGCTGATCCGAGTTTCCATCCGCTTTTTGCCACTGCCAACTTATATCAAGGAATCCATCGCCCATTCTTTTAGCATATCCATAGTCACTTTTTTTCTGCTGGCTTATCTACAAATCGTACTCGGCGAACTGGTGCCGAAATCTGTAGCCTTACTTTATTCCGAACAATTAGCAAGAGGCCTAGGCACTCCCAGTTTACAGATTGCTCGTTTATTCAATCCATTTGTTTCCTTGCTCAATAAATCGACTCGATCGCTCTTGCAGCTTGCGGGCATTGAATACGATGTCACCCATCGGCCAGTGACTCCCGAAGAACTACAATTAATTATCGCTACTTCCACAGAGTCAAGCGGCTTGCAAGCAGAAGAACGAGAATTGCTCAACAACGTATTTGAGTTTGGGGAAGTGTGGGTACAAGAAGTGATGGTGCCAAGGCCAAGTATTGTCGCGCTTCCCAAGACTGCTACTTTTCAAACTTTGCTCTCGGAAATTACGATTTCCAACCATTCTAGGTATCCGATTACAGGAGATTCCTTCGATGATATTATCGGGGTGATAGACTTCAAACAACTTGCTAAACCCCTAGCCGAAGGTTTGTTATCACCAGACACGCCAATTGTAACGTGGATGCGTCCGGTGAGGTTTGTGCCGGAGATGATGCTGTTGGGAGAATTGCTACCTTTGATGCAGGGTTCCTCGGAAGAAATTGCGATCGTGGTTGATGAATTTGGCGGCATTTCCGGGTTAGTGACGCTGCGGGATTTGATTGCAGAAATTATCGGCCGCAGTTACGAATCGCAAGATAGCAAAGAAATTGCTTTGCAAGTATTGGACGATCGCACTTTTTTGGTGCAAGCGCAGTTAAATGTAGATGATGTGAATCAAATATTGAATTTGGATTTGCCAGTAACTGATGAATACCAAACCATTGGAGGTTTTTTGAGCTATCAGTTGCAAAGAATGCCGGCTGTGGGGGAAGTGTGGCGCGGCGAAAATGTGGAACTCGCGGTGGTTTCGGTGTGCGGACCGCGGTTGGATCAAATTCAAATTCAGTTGTTGTCAGGGGTGGCGGGCGATCGCACTTTCAGCGAAGTTGCAGCAGTGGATGGGGAAGTTGTGAGGAAAGGGCGATCGAATAGCGGGTTGAGAGGTGTGGCGAAAGCTCATAGTTCAGAATCTTTTAGTTAATAGTCCGGACAGTTTTTAGATAAACGCCTGAAACCGTCATTCTATCGTTGGCGATCGCGGCGAACTTGGAACCCCAAACCCGCATTCTACCGTTGCCTATTAAAAAGTGTCCGAAGTATTGAAAATAAACTAACAATCAATAAACCACAAAGAAACCGGGTTTTTTGCTGCTTCTGCCATCTGTAATTTATTCTCGCAAAAAAACCAGGTTTCTCACCACCCGCTGCGATGCTTAGAAACCGGGTTTTTTACCGAATCTGCGGGCGGCAGCGAAGAGACTCGAAACAACCCGGTTTCTGACTATCATGTGTAAGTCATATTTAAGCGTAAGACACCGGATCTTGCAATCCCAATTCCTCAAAAGCGGCCAGCCGCAATCGACAAGAATCGCAAACGCCACACGCATTTCCCCCCCCTGCATAGCAAGACCAAGTTTGCTCCCAAGGCACTCCTAATTTGTTACCCAATTCAATAATTTCGGTTTTTTTAAGTTCAATCAAAGGTGTTATAATCTTAATAGCTTCTCCTTCTCTGCC
>RDXH01000083.1 GCA_004292745.1 Oscillatoriales cyanobacterium
ATGGAGTGGCTGTCAATCAGTTTTCTAATGATGAGAGTCTCAGCAATAATAGCGATCGTATTGTTCCGACTCAAAAAGCTGTAAAAACTTATGTAGATAGGGCTGTTCAAGGGAGTGAAAATCAAGATTTTAAAGCCAAAGATGTGCGGGTTTATGGCAAACTTACCGTGGACGGAGAGGTGATATCGAAAGATATCCAAAAAATGGAGGGTAATGTCGAACTCGGTAATGAAGATAGAGATATTATTACTGTTTTTGGCACAATCAGTTCAAGACATTCTACAAAGAACTTGGTTGTGAATAATGCGATCGTCGCGCCAGCTTTTATTGGTGACGGTGCGATTGTCAAAGGAATAATTGTGATGTGGTCCGGGCCTGTCGAGCAAATTCCTACAGGATGGGCGCTTTGTAATGGTCAAAATGGCACACCAGATTTAAGAGATAGATTTATTGTAGGTGCTGGTAATAGTTATGCAGTAGCATCTACAGGTGGTGCTGCTACTGTAACTCTTACCATTGCACAAATGCCCGCCCACAGTCATGGAGTTAATGATCCAGGTCACAGTCACTCAAAAGGTGCTAGTTGGCCTGGATCGGGGCCAGAACAAGATCAAAGTGGTTCGCCGGAAAATCGCACAGATTTTAATATAAACACAGGTTTTTCTGGGACTGGCATCTCTCTTCAAAACACTGGATCGGGTCAACCACACGAAAACAGACCTCCATATTATGCCCTTGCTTTCATTATGAAGCTATAAATAATGACCAACAATAAGTTAAATAATTAACAATTTTGGGAAAATCCAACAATGACCAACAACGGCACTAAATTCACACCCGAAGTCAAAAAAACAGGCGATCCAGTTCGATCGGCAGACTGGAATGCAGCCATGCAGGAAATCGTCCGCCTAGAAACGTCCAAAATCAACCGAGAAGGACCTGAATCTTTACAAGGCCCCCTCACCATAGCCCAAGCTTTGACTGTCAGCGCGATCGCCCCAACCACCAGCACTCCCTTAGAAATCAAAGGAGCTCTCAAACTAGCAGAAGGAGTAGCCGTCAATCAGTTTTCTGCTGATGATAGTCTGAGCAATAATAGCGATAGTATTGTTTCTACCCAAAAAGCGATCAAAAATTATGTAGATACGGCTGTAACAAAATTAGATACAACTGTCAAAACCTATGTGGAAACAACTGTAACTACCTTAGACACAGCTACAAAAAACTATGTCAATAGTGTAGTGCAAGGCAGTGAAACAAAAGATTTTCAAGCCAAAGATTTGCGAGTTTACGGCAATCTTACCGTAGTGGGAAATGTAATTTCCAAAAGCACCGAAAAAATGGAAGGAAACGTCGAACTCGGTAATGATGATGGAGATACTGTTACCGTTTTTGGTACAATCAGATCGGGACATTCCTCCGGTTCTCTTCAGGTGCAAACAGCTTTAAAAGTCACCGAAAATTTGATTGTGAATGGTAATATTGGCCTGGGTACGACATCTCCCAGTGAAAAGCTGCACATTCAAAATGGAGATTTCCGCATTGATTCCGGGCAAATTAAAAGTTTGGGAACCCTAACTTTCCGCTCGGATATCGATCGAAATGGTGATGCTACTTTAGTTAATTTTCTCGATCGAGAAAGTCGGAGCGTTCTCTGTATTAATCATGACGGTAATGTTGGCATTGGCACAACAAATCCGGGGGCGACATTAGAGGTTAACGGCAGCATTCGAGCCAAAAATATTGAGTCTAGTAACCCGCTCAGACACCGGATGTATCCGAGTGAACCAATTGTTTATCAAGATATTTTTGCAGCCAGAAATGCAGGGGCGATCGCGAAACTAGGAAACCCATCATACTACGATGATACCACCTTTACCGCAAAAAACCTGTGGAACGATCGTCCCATTATTGCCTACGGAGGTAGCAATGAGACGGACGGAAACGGTGCTGTTGTCAACATTCCCGATGGCTACAATACCGTCTGGGTAAGGGTATTAGGCGATCGCTGGAACGCGATCGAGGCATATTTGCTAGATAAAGACAACAAAAAAACCGAAGAACTCGGAATGTGGACTGGTGGATACAGATCCACAAATTGTTACTCTCCCGACGGTTCCCTCAGTGATAGTTACTCCAATTTTCATCAATGGCTGCCGATCGCGATCGGGACAAATCTCGCCCCACTACCGGCGGGAGAAACTCGGAAACTAGCGCTGATTTCTAAGCCTAATACTAATAGTAGTTTGTGGCTTTCTGGGTTAGCATTCAGCAAAAACCCTTGGAGTCATGCAACTCAATCAGCAGTCGGATACCACTGGGCAGTTAATGGCGGTAATGCCACAACCTGGAACTCAGAGAATTGGAAAAGTGATGTACTCGCCATGATTCCGCCCAAGACGAATTTGGAATTGAAAGTTCCAGTTGTAGCCTCTGGGCGCGATAAATTACTCTATCTTGTCGAACATAACAATGACTGGAATGGTTGTATGCACTCCGCGATTACCGTCAATGGAAATCCCATTGAAAGGTTCCTAGCAACTTACGATAACCCATTCGCCCGCCATTGGAACAGCAAATTTTATCAGCGATATATTGCCGCTCGTATCCCGGCAGATCTGATTCCAAAAACCAGTAATCTCACGACCTATCTTAGTGTCAAAATTGATATGAGCAAGCAAAATAGCATTATTCATTTCCGCGAAATTGGCACTCACGATCTAGAAATTCCTTGGAATTACTGATCTACCCGACAAAAGCTAAAGTTTTCCCCTAACCCCCTTACAGAAGGCAGGGCTGTTTCATTCTCAGGAAAACCAGGTTTTGTAGGGGTAGTGCCCCCGTGCCTACCCCCCCGCCCACGAGGGCGATCGCGGGGGGATTGCCCCTACAGGCATTTCAGCGGGGCAACCACGGGGGACATAGGTGTCAACTTAAGCCTGAAACCCTTGATAAATATCGGTTTTACCTGAGTCTAGATCCCCCTAAATCCCCCTGGTTGTAGGGGGACTTTAAGAAGACTCCTGTCCCCCCCTTGTAGGGGCGGTGCCCCCGTGCCCGCCCTCACAGGCACCGGGGGGATCTGAGCTTAATAGTCAAACAGCATTCTGTGACTGGGTTTGACGTTAAGTTGACACCAATGCACGGGGGATTACCCCTACAAAGAATGAAACAGCCCTGCCTTAGAGAAGGGGGGACAGAACTATCAAGGGGGACTTAAACCCAAGTAATAAAACTGTTTAGTGATAACTGTCAAGCCAGATTGCTATGAAACAACAACTCCAACAACGTCTGCAAGAACTCAAATCTGAATACGAAGCGGGTAAAAAAGTCCTAGCAGATTTAGAAGCAAAACAAGCCAATGTGAGAGATACTTTACTCCGCATGGCTGGTGCAATTCAAGTGTTGGAAGAAGAACTGGTCAAAGCTGACAGGAATACAATCCACACTACCTCGGAAAATACTTATGCTCTCGATTCTGAAATCCCCGCTAGAGAAGTCTCTCCCCCAAGTAGTCAAAGCTAATTTTGATTGATTATGATTTATAAACTACTGACGGCGATCGCCAACCTGCTGAAAACCGAACTGAGTGCAGACATTCCTCAGTCAGACCAACATTTTACCACTAAACAGTTAAGGGAATCTCCTTCAGAACCCTTTCCCCAAATTAGTGTTTATTTAGGTAAGTTTACCCTAGATCAAAGCATGAGAAACTTAAAATCTCTCAAGCAGTACCCAGAGGAAAGCCGCCAAGAAATAACCGTAATGCGGGAATTTGAGCAAGAGTTTTTTATTGAGGTGTACGACACTAATTTAGAAAATCTTGAAAAATTCGCCTCTCTCATCTTTGGGATTATCTTAACTAACTCCGAAGACTTGCTGCAAGAGTATAACATTACTGCCTCTACTAGCTATCAAAGCCAAGAAATCACAACGGTTCACATAATTAATCAGATTAACGTGCTAGAAAGCATTTATAAAACGACCGTAGACACCCAAAGTTTTGAATTAAAATTGCAAGCAAAAGGTCAATTAAAACTATTAAGAAATATTCACGGTGAGCTGAGTACGATTCAAAACATTAACATTCAATCCCGCCTTCCGCTTGAGATTTGAGAATTTCAAGTTGAGAATTACTCCAGTATTGAGTCCGCGAAGGAATCAGATCAATTCCGTTGACATCGGAATCATCGATCTCTCTGTTCTCTTCCTCTGTGTCCTCTGTGTCCTCTGCGGTTTAATCATTCCGGTTCAATCGGATGCGATCTAACTCCTGATGCACAAATACTCGAAAAAGTCAAGCGCTTGTGGGAGAGGGAAAATTAGTGTTGGATATAGAAAAATCTACAGGGAGTATGGGAGTGGTTGTCCCGTTCGGCTTGCCAGAAGCAGGGTCTGGCTGGTAGAGTTGGATGCGATCGCGCCCAAGTCTTTTTGCTTGGTAGAGGGCTTGATCCGAGGCGGCAATCAAAATTTCCGCTCCCGCTTCCGATGCCGGAACCATACTTGCTACGCCCAAACTGACGGTGACGTACTCACTCACCTGGGAACCAGCGTGAGGAAGCTTTAGAGCTGCGATTTTAACCCTGATGTGTTCGGCGACCTTCACAGCGCCTTGGATGTGGGTATTGGGCAAAATAACGGCAAATTCTTCGCCACCATACCGAGCCACTAAATCGGCGGGGCGATCGACTGCATGGCTAATGGCACTAGCTACTTGTCGCAAACATTCGTCTCCCCCTGGATGACCATAGGTGTCGTTATAACTTTTAAAAGAATCAATATCACACAGAATTAGGGACAGGGGCGTCTGTTCCCGCGACTGTCTGCGCCACTCCATTGCCAGATATTGATCGAACCGGCGACGGTTTGCTAGCTGGGTGAGGGCGTCCAAAGTGGCTAAGCGTTCTAATTTTTGGTTGGCCTCTTGCAACTGCTGATAAAGTTCTGCTTGCTTGATGGCGATCGCCAACTGGGCCGCCAGAGAAGACAGTAATTCCACTTCCAACTGCATCCACTGTCGGGGGCTGCACTGGTGGGCCATCAGCAGCCCCCACAAATCCTCCCCTTGCACCAGTGGCACGACTAAATAAGCTCTGACATCAAATTGTGCGAGCAAATCAATTTGATATTGTGGTAAATCGGCGGCGCAGATATCGGCGATTGGTCGGATCGCCCGATGTTGGTACGCTTCCAAATAAAATTCGTCAAAACAAAAATTTTCCAGGGTTTCTCCCAGCATCGGCTGGCAGTTAGCAGCTACAGATTCCACTGTCACCGCGCCCGTTGCCGGCGTGGCGCAGGCATTGCCAGTACAGGGATTAAACCGGACGATCATCACTCGATCGGCAATCAAAAACTGGCGCACTTCGTTCACAGTCGTGTGCAGCACTTCGTCCAAATCCAAAGACTGGCGAATGTGTTGAGTAATTGTTGCCATCAACAGTTCCCGTTCGTTCTGCTGTCGCAGCGCTTCTTGGGCCCGCTTGTATTCCGTGATATCTTGAGCAGTACCAAAAATTTGTTTGGGTTGGCCCTCGGTGGTGCGGGCAAAAACTTGGTCGCGACAGCGAAACCAGCGCCATTGGCCCGATCGATGTTGCAGCCGATACTCCAATTCCAAAATGCTGCCATCCTGGGCCGAGGGAAATTGTTCCAGGTGCTCTTCCAGTGTCCGCAAATCCTCTGGGTAGACGAGACAGAAACAGAAAGCCGTTTCCATCTCTAAAATTTCTTGGGGAGTGTAGCCCAGCAATTTCAAGGCCTGACCGTTGACGTAAACGTTGCGCTGTTCGGTCAGGTCGTAGATATATAGTAAATAAGGTGCCACGTCAGCAATCTGCTGGATGAAGTGCTGGCTCGATCGCAATTCTTCCTCCACCCGCTGACGCACTTTCACTTCTTCCAAAGCCTGATCCCGCATCGCCCGATAACCTTGAATACGGTGAGTTAGCTCCGTGACGTCCTGAATCACCAACAGGGCGTAGAACGATTGGGAATTGGTCGGCGGCCATGTCAGTGAAGCCATAGCGGACGGAGAGTTATTTAACAAAACATTGTTTCGAGCGGCTTGGAGTTCGATCGTACCTTCTGCTTCCCATTCAACATTTGGGACAACCAACTTTCCTATCTCCAATTCTGCGATGCCATCCTCTTGGGCCGGCACAGCCGTCACAGTAGTTTGCTGGATGCGCTGCTGGCCGTCTTGCCAAGTTGCCGGAATCAGGTGTTTGTGAATTTGAGAAGAAAAAATTGTTGGTGGACCTCCTGCAAAGATTTGCTGAAAGCGAGTTGCGTACTTTAGCTGGTTTAAATGAGGAAAATGCGTTGTGATTTTTGTACCCAACATTTGACTGCGGTGTATTTTCGTCCAGTCTTCCAAACAGGTATTCCAAAACAGAACCACAAAATCATCTCGCAGCAGGCAAGCGCCGACTGGTACGCTGTCGAGAACCCCAAACTTCTGCTCAATAGTTTTGCTCTCCTGGCTCATAGACCCCCAGCAAGTTGATTGATAGCAGCCAACAAGGTATCAAAAGAACTGACATTGAAAATGAGGATAATATCTCCTTCAATGTGAAGCTTTTCAATAATGAAACGAGTCTGGGCCAATAAAACTACTGTATCGGCAGTCAAGCCGCCAGATACTAGCAAAGTGGCGATCGTCCCTTCCGTGTAATTGGGAATTGAGTAGTTCAAGCGCTGCTGAAGTACATTGCTGATAGCACCCATAACCCCGTTGATTACAATATTTCCCACTTCACTTAGCGTACCAATTTTCACCGAATCTAGGTCGTGAGTTCCGGCTTCTTCCCCTGTTAGCATCGTCACGAGGGTGGCGGCGCTGTTGGTAGGAAATACTAGCTGAGCAATACCTCCAAAAGAGCCTGTGAATTTTAGCTGCACGGCGGCGATTTGCTCGCCGTTGAGGTGTTGCTCTAACTGTACTTGTACATCGTTGGGAGTCAGGATTTGGAGGTAGGGGATTTGCAAGCGAATGGGGGAGTCAATCATGTCGTTCAAGATCCCTGCTGCTTGACCAATCCCGATGTTGACGAGTTCCTGCAAAGCATCGAGCTGTCGAGCGGTCAATTTCATGGGGCGCTCTCCTCGCTGGCACTGAGAGCTTTTTTGATCCACCCAACCAGTTCGTCGGAGTTGGGCATTTTGTGAATGACTGTGAGGGCTCCGAGTTCCATACACTCTTGGCGGGTGGTGGATTGGATGTCTGCGGTAATTACGATTACAGGAACTTTAATTCCTTTCTCCCGCATAGCTTGCAAGACTTCCCTACCTTCCATGTCTGGCATTAGGAGATCCAACAGCATACAGTTTGGGGTCTGAGTATCTAGCAGTTCCAGAGCTTCTGGGCCACTCGATGCTTCCCAAGTCTCGTATCCTTCTGCTCGCAGGATTTTGCAGATTACCCTGCGAGTCAACCACGAATCTTCGACAACGAGAATTGATGTCACTACGTTTTCCTCCTTCAATTGTTGATGACTAACCAGCTTGGCAGGTACTGCTTTTATTTTGACAGTATTTTATGCAGGGGCGTCGCGATCGCGACGCCCCTGCATAGCTCAAAAACTCTCTCTACATTAGTGGACCAAGCAGGCTAACAGGAATAAATATATCCATCATATAGTGAGGGGTTCTCCACCCATCGAGCTATGGGGAAGCTTAGGCGTTGAGATTTGAGAACCGGATGACGGCCGGCTCTGTTCTTGATATTTATCCCTGTATTACGATCGCGGTTTAGACTAAAACCACATCTACAATTATCTTGCTTAATTTGACAATCTCCCGAATTCCCTAGGCTAAATTCGGGAGATTCTTAAGAATCCAAATACAGATTCTCTGGTTCCTATAGCAATCCTGAACCCATCCTCAGTAAAGTTTAACCACTTTCTAGCAAAGGACAGGGCAAACATTCCCAAATTGCGGTATTTACCTACTTGTGCTATGCAAACCTTGTTTTATGACTCCCAGTTTTAGGTATCGGCAATATTATCAAACAAATAACAAAAAACCCGGTTTCTTGATGAAGCCCGGTTTACACGATGTATTTTGCTGCTGAAAGCTTGGGTTAACTATAGCTGACCAACCGTTTGCGAAGAGCTTCTACTCGTCGTTTTGCCGTCGCATTGTCTGGCTCGTGTTTTAGGACTTCTTCGTACATTTCTAAAGCTTGAGATTCTAATTTTTTACGCTCGTAGGAGTGGCCCAAATTGTTGATCGATGTGACGTAGCCGGGCTGCAACTTAATGGCTTCTTTGTAATAACGGATTGCTATATCGTACTGTTCTTGACCGAAGTGTGCAAAACCGAGAGCGTTATAAATTATCGCTGCATTTTCTGCACCTTCTAAATCTTCTGATTTCAGGGCTTTTTGAAATAGCAATATCGCCTGGGAATAAAGACTTTTATCTAGATAAATACTGCCCAATTGGTAGTATTCCTGGGCTGTTCCCTTCTCTTTCGTCAGCTTTGTTTCTAAGCGTTCCAGGGACATTTCCCGCTTGCGAGTTTTGAATATCTGGCTGACTATAAACCAGGAAGCACTGCCTAGTATGAGTAGCAAGACTGACAAGTAAATAATGAGTAAATTGCTATCCATGCTTTTAAAATTTGGTTGGTATTTGGATTTTTTTATGTATTTGAATGCAATGACAATCCTTGATATTTGCCGAATAACTTGTACTAAAAACCGGGAAATGGCTGACGTAGTTACCCAGGATAGCGCTCTCAAAAAGCAAGAATCTAGAAGTAAGAACAAAGAAGGAAAAGCGGTCTCAATCTCCTAGATTTATCTAAGAATTCTTCCTTCTCTGGCAGATAACTACATCCTTCTTACTTCTTATTTCTGCCTTCGGAAAACTATTCAAGCTTTCACGATGCGGCTGACTTGGCCATTTCCACGACTTTGCCAAATGTTGCGGGGTCAAGGATTGCCATTTGTGCCAACATTTTGCGATTGATTTCAATGTTTGCTTTCTTCATGTTGCCGATGAGTTTGCTATAACTCATGCCGTGCAAGCGAGATGCTGCATTGATCCGAGCAATCCACAGGCGGCGGAAGTCGCGTTTGCGTTTTTTGCGATCGCGATAACCGTTACGCAGGGCCTGCATCACCCGTTGGTTAGCTGTGCGGAACTGTTTCGACTGTGCGCCTCGGAATCCCTTGGCTAGTTTGAGAATTTTTTTGCGGCGCGCTCTAGCGACATTACCGCGTTTTACCCGTGTCATCTTTGATTACCGTTAAACTTTACAAGTATGGAAGCATTAACCGCACGTTATCGTCGTTGGTCTCGTCGATGACGACCAATTTAGACAAGCGACTTTTGCGGGCTGAACTTTTGTGGGAGAGCAAGTGGCTTTTGTAAGCTTTGCGGCGCACAATTTTACCGGTGCCGGTCGCTCTAAAGCGCTTTGCGGCTGCTTTGCGAGTTTTGAGTTTTGGCATGGACTGGTGTTATTTGGACACAAGCTTATTCAGGATGGGCGATCGGCAGGCTCTTGCGGTTGTTGGGCGCAGTTGACATCTAAAATTACAGAATTATGAACACATTTCACTTTTGCAGCCCTCAGCCTCCAGATTTACGGTCTCTTATTAAAGGTGAGCGGCTAAGATTAGTGGCCATCTCTGATGAATTTGAACAGGATATCTTTCAAGAGTTCACCAGTGAAATTACCTCTATATGTTTCCATCACCTGCTGAAGATATTGAGAGAACACGCAGCTTCATAGTCGAAGGAATTGAGTGGCTGCGGACGCAATTATGCCTGATGAGATATAATAAAAATAACTTATTGAGGGGGAATTCATGGTGACGGCAGCATCCAACAAACAGTCAGCAATCATTCGTACAGATCGGGGACTGACGATCGCAGAAACGCGCATCACGCTCTACGATGTGATGGATTACGTGACTGCCCAATACCCACTCAGGTTCATCCGTGGTCTTTTCAATCTAACCGATGAGCAAATTAACGCGGCTGTAGCCTATATTGAGACAAATCGCGCTGAAGTTCAAGCCGAGTATGAAATTGTGCTGAAGGAAGCTGAAGAACTTCGGCAGTATTACGAAGAGCGAAATCGCGAGCTGATTGCCCGACTTGCCACAAAGCCACCTAAACCAGGTATGGAGGCTGCTTGGGAAAAGCTTCAAGCACAGAAAGCAAAACATCAAGCTCAGTTGGAGCTCCACGCATGATTTTCCTGGTCGATCATAATCTTGAAGGACATACTCTACTTTTAGCAGGTAATATTGCTAGCCTTGGTTGGCTGGATCTGCTACCGATTCGCTTTATAACTTTTGAAGAAGTTGCATTATCCGTTACGAGTGATGACAGAGTAGTTTGGCGGTTTGCACAGACAAATCAAATGATCTTGCTAACAGCCAATCGGAGTATGAAAGGTAAGAATTCTCTAGAGAAAGTGATGCGTGAAGAAAATACATCAACTTCATTGCCCGTTGTCACTATTGGAGATGCCGATCGAGTCTTGACCGATCCTGATTATCGCAATCTTTGTATCGATCGGCTGATTGAGATTATCTTTGATATTGATAACTACAAAGGTTCAATGAGACTTTTCATTCCATGAGACTGTTTATTACTGAACTTGGCGCTGCTCTCGATACAAGCGGAGGGCGTAAACTCCGGCGGCAGTTAACTGCAATTGTTTAATTACCGCTGCCATTTCGATCGGCAATTCTGCAATTTTCGATACCATAACTGGATGTTCTGGTGGTAGCAAAACCGGAGCGGCCAGGGCTGCAAAAGTTATGTCTGCTGCGGATATTGTATCGCCCACTAAATAGGTTTTTCCGCCTGCTAATCTTCGATCGACAATCTCAAAAATTTCTTGGATTCCTTGCAGCGCCTTGGCTGCGGAATCTACTGTTATGTTGTAGCGTTGCCGTATTGTGCTGCTAAGGAACGGAAAGATTATTTCAAACCCAAGACGTTCAAGTTGAGGCGTACCGCTGCACCAACCAGTTCGCATTGTTTCGCGATCGCCCGATCGATAAAAATATCCCCAATTGCGAGTATCTGCTCCCAGTCTAGCATCAAATAACTCTTCAAGTTCTTCGACTTCTCGGCGCAATTCAGGCTCTTTTGGATACAAACCTTGGTTTTCTGGATTGAGAGTATCGAGGTAATGCAAAATATCTGTTGAATCAATAAAGTTCCCAGATTTGGCAACTAAAATGGGAACGCTGCTTCCTCCGTGTTTGCGGGTAGCCCAGAGGTGAAAAGCTGGTACGTGTCTTTCTTCTATGTAGGGGATTTTTAGCAAATCCAGGGCCCACCGCACTTTTTCGCAGTAGTGGCTGATAGGAATAGTAATGAGGCGGACGATTTCGGTATTGGCAACTGTTGAGTGATTCATAAAGTAATTGAGGTTTGTAAATGATTGAACAACTGCCTTGCTTGGGCAAGGAAAATTGGAGGCAGAGCCTCCGGATCTGCGTTACTAGGCAGAGCCGAGTAACGAGTAGAACGAGTAGAAAATGCTTTTTTAAGACCGAACGGTCTGTTTGAGACCAAAAAAATTATCCGGTTCTAAAGTTGACTGTCGAGATATTCGTGCAAGTGAGCAACTACTCTTTTGACGTGAATTGCATCCCCGTAAAGTTTGCTCATCATCACGGCTCCTTCCAGCGTTGAAATCACAATAGTTGCGACTGCATCAGCTTCGACATTTTCTCGCACCTCGCCTTTAGCAATTCCTTTGTTAATAATTTTGCAAATCAAAGCGCGCCAACCATCCATTGCTATTTGCACCCGCTGACGCAAAGCTGGATGAGCATCATCGCTTTCGACTGCGGTATTTAACAGGGGACAGCCACCTGGAATTGGAGGATTTTCGGCAAAAGTGCTAAATAAAGATATAACAGCTTTTAGCTGATCGACCGAATTGTGTTTTCCTTTCAAAGCTGTGAGGTATTGTTTTCGCATACATTCAGCAGCAAAGTCAAAAGCCTGCAACGCTAACTCATCTTTACTCTTGAAATGGTTGTAAATTCCTCCTTTTTGCAAGCCTGTAACGCGCATAATGTCAGACATAGATGAACCTGAGTAGCCGTACTGGTTGAACAGTGCTGCGGCTTCCCTGAGAATTTTTTCTCTGGTTTCTTGAGCTTTTGACATTTTTATGGCGCTAACCGACTTATCGGTCTTTTTTAGAGAATAGCAGAGGCAACTGTGAATGGCAAGGGGCGATCGGCAATGAATTTAAAATTTAACTTAAAGCCGATAACAAATAACAAATTTAACAAATTCAACAAAAAAAATAGGCTAGCCATATTTCACAGCGCCTATCTCAATCAATGTTTTATAAGGGTTCACCGCAACGCCGTCTTACCTCAGCTTTTGACCTGGTATTTTACCAGGTGGGCACCGTTGGCTCGGACTTAAAGTTTCTGGGTACAAGCCCAGTTTACTGCTGTCCAAACATCTTGATTCCCGAGAGTTAAGAGTTATAGATCAAAAAAACATTATTGGCAGTCACCAACGTCGCAGTAGAACCTGTATTTAATATATACCAACTAACTCGATTTTGGCAACTCTTCCATCGATCTAATTTGCATTCCAGATAGATTCAATGGTTTGAGCGATCGCCTCTGCTGGCGATCGCCCATGCTCCAACGCTTCCTCATCCAGCAAAACAGTAACGTGACCCAGTTTGCGGCCGGGACGCGATACTTTCTTACCATACCAATGCACAAAAGCACCCTCGATTTGTGCCAGTTGTTTTCGTTTTTCTGAATAATCGGACTCAGCCGATTCATAGCCTAGTAAATTTACCATCACAGCACCGGCAGAGTTTAAATCGCAATTGCCTAAAGGCAGTTGACAAACTGCACGCAAATGTTGTTCAAATTGTGAAGTTTTGCAAGCATCTATGGTAAAGTGTCCCGAATTGTGCGTGCGCGGTGCAATTTCATTTACCAATAGTTGATTGTCGGCGGTTAAAAATAGTTCAATGCCGAATACGCCCACAGCTTGTAAACTATTGAGGAGAGTACGGGCGATCGCAGAAGCTTCGGCTTCGATCTCCAAACTAATCCGGGCCGGTGCAATCACCAGGCGACAAACCTGATTTTCTTGCTGAGTTTCGACGATCGGGTAAATGGCAATTTCACCCTGAGCCGATCGAGCAGCAATTACAGCCAACTCGCGATCGAAAGGCACAAACTCTTCCACCAACAAAGCCACACCTTTGAGATTAATACAAATCGACTCCAGACTCGCTGAATCTTTAACCACAAAAGTACCTTGGCCATCATAACCGTGGCGGCGAACTTTGATAACCAAGGGAAAATCCAAGGGCAAATCCTGGCTACAATCCCATTGCCAAAACCTAGGAGTTGGCAAACCCAAATCTTGTAAATAACAGCGCTGCACGTACTTATCCAACAACGGATAGAGAGAGGACAAACTAGGCTGAAATAAAACACCTTGATTTTCTAGTGTCCGCAAACCATCCAAATCCACAAACTCATTTTCAAAAGTAATAACATCAGAGCGATTGGCTAATTCAGCGGTAGCATTAACATCATCAATTGCCGCTAAAACAGTATCACTAGCAATAGAAATTGCAGGGTCAGTAGCCAGGGGAGTTTGCACCACCAATTCAATACCCAGCTTACTAGCAGCAGACCCCATCATCCAAGCTAGTTGACCGCCGCCGACAACACCCACACGCTTAACTTTGGGAGATGTAATGGCAGTGGATGGAGTAAATTTCATCGGACTAATTTTAATTATGTTAACCTGACTATTTTATAACAAAAAGTAACGACATAAATATCCTGTAGGGGCGGTAATACCAACAATAGACATCTCCTAAAAAGACAGTCAAAAACAGGCAGGCGGTGTCCTGCCCTTCGACTCCGCTGACTGAACCGCGAAGCGCCGTCAGCCAGCGTAGTCGAAGGGTCGAAGGGATGCCTATTCCACAACAATTATGGGAGATGTCTATTGAATCTAAGAATCAGCCCAGCACCCACGATCTAGGAAAGTTTTTAATCCTGGCACTGGTTGACCCATCTCAAACAGCAGCCCATCCCGGACGATCGAGAAAAGTGCCACATCTAGCAATTCCCTAGCGCCAAGCATGGCATAATTGAGAGCACTGCAAAAAGCAGATAGATAAGTACCAACACTGCAAAGTGGCCATTCAGGCAAAAAAATTATAGGTGAGGATGCTGTGAAAGTTTTGGTTGTGGGGAACGGAGGTCGCGAACACGCGATCGCAAAAAAACTGCTCGAATCAACGCGGATTAAACAAGTCTTCTGCGTACCAGGCAACGGCGGCACAGCTACCACCAACGGCTGCCAAAATTTGTCACTCAACATCGACGACTTCCAAGGCATGGAACGCTTTGTGATGGTCAACAACATCGGACTTGTCATCGTCGGGCCCGAATTGCCCCTATCACTAGGCATCGTTGACTACTTCCAACAGAAAAAACTCATGGTTTTCGGCCCCACCAAAGCCGGGGCGCAAATTGAGTCGAGCAAATCCTGGGCGAAAGAATTAATGCTCGAAGCAGGAATCCCAACACCCAAAGCAGCCGTATTTACCAACCCAGAAGCAGCCAAAGCATACGTTGTTGAACAAGGAACCCCGATCGTCATCAAAGCAGATGGACTGGCATCAGGCAAAGGAGTCACCGTTGCCACCACTGTCAAAATGGCATTAAGCGCCATCAACACCATTTTTCGCGGCGAATTCGGCACCGACAACATCCGAGTCGTAGTCGAAGAATATATAACAGGTCAAGAAGTATCGATTCTCGCCCTCACCGACGGCATTACAGTAGAACCCCTAGTCCCCGCCCAAGACCACAAAGCCATCGGCGAAGGTGACAAGGGAGCCAACACGGGGGGCATGGGAGCCTACGCACCAGCACCCATTGTCACCCCAGAGCTCATGGACAGGATTCAAACAGAAATTTTGGAACCCACCCTCGCAGCTTTGCAAAAACGCAAAATCGACTATCGCGGCGTACTCTACGCAGGTTTAATGATTACACCCGAAGGAGAACCCAAAGTCTTAGAATTCAACTGCCGCTTTGGAGATCCCGAAACCCAAGCCGTGTTGTCTCTACTGGAAACCCCCCTGGAAGATTTGCTACTAGCCTGCTGCGTGCAGCGTTTAGGAGATTTTTCGGACATTCGTTGGAAGTCCGGGGCTTCAGTTTGCGTCGTTTTGGCCTCTGGGGGTTATCCTGGAAATTTCCAAAAAGGCAAAACTATTACAGGCATTGAGGAAGCCGAAGCCAAAGGTGCAGAAGTCTTTCATGCCGGCACTCAGTTGAAGCAGCAGCAGTTAGTCAGCGACGGTGGTCGGGTTTTGGGTGTCACTGCTGTGGGAGAAACTTTGGAACAAGCTATTGCTAAAGCTTACGAGGCGGTAGATTGTATTCAGTTTGAAGGGGTCTACTGTCGGCGCGACATCGGCCGTCGAGCTTTGGCAGACAAAAATTAGGAATTGCTATCCGCGCCCGCCATCCCAAAGCAAAGCAATCTTAAAGTAGAAGTGTCACAATAAATCTGGCATCTTTGCGGTGGCGGCAGTGCACTCATTCACTGTACAAAATCTGAGGAAAAGCCAACTTAATTAATTCTGCTTTTAAATTTTAACTGGTGAAATGTTGGCCATACTAAACAAAATCGGAGAAATTATTGCTCGCTGGTGGTCGGAGTTTACCCTCCAGACTCGCCTGATGGCCGGTGCTACCCTCGTAGTTTCCTTAATTATGAGTGGCCTGACATTCTGGGCTGTCAATACTATCCAACAAGATGCCAGACTTAATGATACCCGCTACGGTCGTGACCTGGGCTTGCTGTTATCGGCTAATGTGGCTCCCCTGATTGCGAAAAACGACCGCTCGGAGGTTGCCCGTTTTTCCCGTCAATTTTATAGCAGTACCTCTAGCGTCCGCTATATGCTCTACGCTGACGAAGCAGGGGATATTTTTCTGGGGATACCTTTCTCGGAATCGGAGGTGCAAACTTCCTTGACTCTGCGACGTCAGATTAAACTTCCTGATAGTTTTATCGCTGATATTGAGGCGAGAAATTTAACTTCTGTGCCTTTGGTGCGACAACACTTGACTCCTGATGGAGAAGTTACTGATGTATTTGTTCCTCTAATTCATGAAGATAAATATTTGGGAGTTTTGGCGATCGGGATTAATCCCAATCCCGCTGCTGTCATCTCTTCCAATTTGACCAGAGATGTCACTTTGGCAGTATTTGTAACTATTTGGGTCATGGTAATTTTGGGTGCTGTATTTAATGCGCTGACGATTACTCAACCAATTAAACAATTAGTTTTGGGAGTCAAAAACATTGCTAGTGGAAACTTTAAGCAGCGAGTAGACTTGCCTTTGGGTGGAGAATTGGGCGAGTTGATTGGCAGTTTTAATGAGATGGCTCAGAAACTGGAAAGTTATGAAGAACAAAATATTGAAGAACTAACAGCGGAAAAAGCTAAGTTAGAAACTTTGGTTTCAACGATTGCTGATGGTGCTCTTTTATTAGACGCCAATTTGCAGGTGATTTTAGTTAATCCGACGGGAAGGCGGATTTTTGGATGGGAAGGCAAAAATGCGATCGGAATTAATGTCCTGCATATTTTGCCTGCGGAAGTGCAGCAGGAATTGGCGAGACCCCTTCACCAAATAGCTGGGGGCGATCGTGAAGGTGGCGAATTTCGGATCTCGATGAGGGAACCCATAAACCGCACCATTCGGATTGTCTTAACTACTGTAATTCTCCACAAAGCACCAGGCACAGAATCTCTCTGCAAAAGCTGTATCCGCGACGATGAAAATACTTGTAATGAACCGGAACGACCGGAGGTTGTGGAATGTACTTTCTACGAACAAACATCGAAATATCTAGGTTCTGGTCAATACCGGGACAGTCTCAAAGGCATTGCGATGACCGTGCAGGACATTACACGGGAAGTGGAACTAAATGAAGCTAAAAGCAATTTTATTAGCAATGTTTCTCACGAATTAAGAACGCCTTTGTTTAATATCAAATCTTTTATTGAAACTCTCTACGAATACGGAGAAGACCTTCAAGAAAGTGAGCGGCGGGAGTTTCTGGAAATTGCTAATCGAGAAACCGATCGACTAACTCGGTTAGTTAACGATGTGCTAGACTTGTCGCGGCTGGAATCCTGTCGAGTTTATCAATTGGACGCAGTGGATTTGTCTCAAGCTGTGGAACAAACCCTACGCACTTATAAATTGAATGCGAAGGATAAAGGTATTGAACTGGAACAAGATGTTGACCCGAATTTGCCCTCGGCTTTAGGTCATTACGATTTGCTGCTACAAGTATTGGCAAATTTAGTGGGAAATGCTTTGAAATTTACTTCTGCGGGTGGTAGGGTTGCTATTCGAGCTTACCTGCTAGACCCTCAGAATGAAAACCACAATGATACTGCTTCGGGACACCACAACCTATCATCGGAATCACACAATTTTCCGGCGGTGCGCATCGAAATTTCTGATACTGGGATTGGCATAGATCCCGAAGACCAACAGGCAATTTTCGATCGCTTTTTTAGGGTAGAAAACAGAGTTCACACTTTAGAAGGAACCGGATTAGGTCTTTCTATTGTGAGAAATATTATTGACAAGCACCATACTAAAATTAATTTAGTTAGCGAAGTTAATGTGGGTACTACTTTCTGGTTTGATTTGGCAGTTTATCAGCCGAAAAAAACCTTAGAAATTGAAAATTCTTGGCCACTTGATGTAAAAGTTGAGAGTGAAATAAGTTCGAGTCATGTTATTTGAAAGAAGTCATTAGTCATTAGTTATATCAAATCCGTTGACATCGGAATTATGATTTCTCTCTTCTCTTTCTCTGTGTCAAGAGTGTTCTAGTCAGGTTTAATCACCTGACGATACAACCGGAAACGATATTATTGGTTAAATGAGGTACGCCTGGGCATCAGAATGCGATCGGAGCGTACCTCACTTGTTTTAGAACTGCTAGGCATTATGTAGTTATTGTAACAACAGTCAACAGTCAACTGTCAACTAACTACTAACTAAGGCTTTTTCTAGCACGTTCGGCTCTTTCTTCTGCGGTATCCATCACCTCCGCCATCTTTTCGACTATTTCTCCTGGATAATTTTCCAAAATCCGGGTAGAAAGTGAAATTCTGCCCCGACTTTCATCGAGGTCAATCACTATTGCTTTCAAGATTTGACCTGGAGAAAACACCTGGGAAAGGTTTTCAATATATTTTTGGCTGACTTGCTTGATGTGCAGCAAACCGCTAATTCCTTCCATGTCTATAAACACGCCGAAAGGCTTAATGCTGCTGACTTTTCCTTCTACTAATTGACCGATTTGTAACTGACTGAAGGCAGAGGATTGAGTTGCTAGGCGCTGGGAAAGTACCAGTTTTTGTCTCTCTTGGTCTATTTCCAAGAAGCTGACAGTCAAAGCTTGACCGACGAGGGATTCTATGTTATCTCGATCGATTAAGTGCGATCGGGGAATAAAGCCACGCATTCCCTGAACATCCACCGTCACCCCGCCCTTATTTGCGCCCGAAACCCGCACCTGAAGGACTTTACCGCTTTCCTGCAATTCGATTAGCCCTTCCCACGCTTCCTGAATTTGTAGCTGTCGCAGAGACAAAGTAACTTGGCCGTCTGCATCTTGTTCGCGGATAATTAAAAAATCCCGTTCCTCTTGCAAAGGCACGACTTCCGACAAATTCGCGATGGTTCTCAAAGCAGCTTCTTGGATGGGTAAAAACGCCGAAGACTTGCCACCGATATCAACATACGCACCATTTGAGTCGTGCTCCAAGACTTTGCCACGCACAACTTGTCCCTTCTGAAACTCGTAATTGTGCTGTTCAAGGGCTTTTGCAAAATCGTCCATTGAAAAGGATGCTTTTGCGCTTTGAGAACCTGTAGATTTGGAATTCATGTAAGTTTAGTTGTCAGTTGTCAGTTGTCAGTTGTCAGTTGTCAGTTGTCAGTTGTTGGTTGTTGGTAGAAAATTTTCCCCGTCTCCACATCTCCCATTCTCCTCATCTCTAAACAGGTTGAAGTTCCTGTTGAAATAGATGCTTGACTTGCTCCCACGATTCGGCTGCTGCGGTAGCGTCATAACTGCCGCGGTGGTTGCAGAAGAAACCGTGATCGGCATTGTAGCGGAAAATTCGGTGAGAAATATGATGTTTTTCCAATTCTGTGGCAATTCGATCGACTTGTTCTGAAGGAATGCTGGTGTCTTGAATGCCGTAAAAGCCGTAGAGAGTGCCTTTAATCTCTGCTGTGCGATCGATGGTGGGGGGGCCACCACGGGGGGTTTGGGTGGCGATACCAGCACCGTAGAATGAGGCTGTAGCCTTGATTTCCGGTAAGGTGGCGGCGAGGTAGGCTACGTGTCCGCCAAAGCAGAAGCCGATGCAGCCAAAGCCTGGTTGGTTCACAACTGGCAAGGTTTTGAGGTAGTCGATGGTGGCTTGGATGTCGCTCTGAAGTTCGGGTGCGGTAGTTTGTTCTTTGTATTTTCTGCCGATTTTGATGTCTTCGGCGGTGTAGCCTGTTTCAAAGCCGGGGGCGAGGCGTTGGTAAATGGCTGGGGCGATCGCCACATAGCCCTCTTTTGCTATTCTTTCGGTAACTTCGCGGATGTGCGAGTTGACACCAAAGATTTCTTGAATCACGATAACTGCGGGAAATTGTCCTGCTGCTGCGGGTTGGGCTAGGTAGGCGGCGATTTGCAAATCCCCGTTGGGAATTGTGACGTTGGCTGTGCGAATTTCTGAGTTTGTCATAGCAATCTTAATTTTCTTTGTGAATGAGATTTTTTTTTTAACGAACCGCGAAGGCGCGAAGCACACGAAGGAAGAAAAGAGAAGTTTTTTCTAGATTTTGTTCGTATTATACCAAGATTTCGGGTTTAACCTGCTCCTAAAAGTATGATTTTTTTGCGAAAGCCTTTCTTTTCTTCTCTTTGCGTCCTTCGCGTCTTCGCGGTTAGTTCCAAAAAAATATCTTAAAATATCACATTACCGGGAAATTCTTGTTTCAAAACAGGCATCACCGGACAAGGTTTGAGTTCTTGCAATTTATCTGGTTTATTCCAGGTGAAAGGCCCTTTTTTCTCCGCCGACATCCACAGCAAACTTTTCGCTCGTGTCATCGCCACATATAGCAATCTAAATTCTTCTGCTGTTTTCAAATATCCCGCTTGTTCCCAGGCTTGAGTGAGATTTGGGAAAGCCTCTTTTTTGTGTAAGCTAGCTCGGATTTGTGCTCTGGCTACTTCTGCTAAGGTAAAATCTCCTAAAAATTTTGCTTGTGGTAACACTCGCAAACTTCCGGGTATAATTTGGTCGTGTAGAAATGGGATGAAAACGCAATCCCAATCTAATCCTTTTGCTTTGTGCATGGTAATGATTGTTAGTTGACCTTTGCTGGTGTAGCGTTCTTCTATTTTTTCTTCGGCTTCTACTGGCTCAAATCTTTCGGAACTGACTATTTCGCTCAGGACACTCAAAATATTGCTCATTGAATTGTTGCCGATTGTTTGGATGGCGACTCGTTCTGCTAATTTTTCGGCGGTGGCTAATTCTGTTTGGTCGTATTGCAGTGCTAGGGCTAGAAATGAGATGATGTGATTGGGTGGAAGTTCGAGGCGTGCTTGCAACAAACCGCAGCAAAAGTAGCGACATTTAAGTACGGGGTCTAACTGTTTTGGGTCGAGGGGGCCTGGGTACAAAAATTGCTCTGGGCTAGTCGCTAAAGCATTGTAGTCTTGTTTGGGTATGAGTTGCCGATCGCTCAAAATCTTGAGTGCTGCTTTTAGGTAGTCTGGTGAGTGGGGGCGATCGAGAAATTGCAGTAATGTTAAGATTTCCCAAGGTACTTGAGAATGTCGATCGCGTTCTCCGACATCTTCTATCTTAATCCCATATTTGCTTAAATCTACGCTTAATCCATATTTATGAGGATTTTCTAGCACCTCTTTGATTAACTTTCCTTGTTTGTTTTCTCTCACCAAAACAGCCATCGACTTGAGATGTTCTAAGGGCAATGTTTGCTGTGCTTTTTCCTCTCTCCCCTCCCCTAACTCTTCAAGTTTATTTTCGGTAACTTTCCATTCAAAATCCGCAGGTAAAAATTCCTCAACTAAATGAATAACTCGCTTCCCAATTAATTCGATGCTTTCGTAAATATCGCGAGGAGTGTACAATTCTAAGCCGCGACCAAGGGGTTCGGGGTTGGCATTTATTTGCTGGTCATCGCTGCCAACAGCTTGAATATCTTGCTCGCGAAATGGCGGTTCTGTTCCCGCTAATTCGGACTCATTTACCCATTTCAAAATAAAGTTGGCTGCATCGATAATCACCTGACTACTGCGACCAGCTACATACATTTTGGCTAACTTATTTTGACGTTCGCATTCATCACAAAAATCGTTAAAATAAATCGGGTCTGCGGGTGTGAAAGTAGAATTTATCGCTTGATTAGGGTCGCCAACTCTGATAAAATTTTCCGGTAATTCTGGATGTTCTGGATCTTGAGCTAATGTTTTCAAAAGCTGAGTCTGTAAAGGTGTAGAATCTTGGGCTTCGTCTTCAAAAACGGCAAATACTTGTTTTTGCTCGATCGCCCTTGCTCTCGGATTCTCTAACACCCGCAAGGCTGCTAAAATCATTTCGTCGTAATCGATAAAATCCCGACTCTTCAACACAGCCTGATATTTCTGATATAAACCGCCTGCTACAGCTAAAATTTCATAACTGTCTCCCGCAGACATAGCTCCCATTTCTAACAAATCTTCAGGAAATAAACCTGAAGATTTGGCTTCGTGAATTACAGTGGTAGCTAACTGGGGCAAAATCTCTGTTCGTAAAACAGACTGTCGTCGCATTCTCTCGGTTTCCTCACCATCAAATTGCTGTCCTTCTAACAAAATTTGATATCTGCGAGGATGTTCCGCTATCCAACTTTCTACACAGGCGCGAATTAAGCGGTGACTTTGAGTAATATTAACTAAAGTTGAATTTTCTAAATTTAAACCAGATAAATCAGGATGCCGCCTCGCAATATTTAATGCCAAACCGTGTAAAGTATTGACAACAAAACCGCCTTGGGGTAAGGACAATTCTTTCAATCTGTCGCGGATTTTAAGTTTAATATTAGCAGCCGCCGATCGCGTAAAAGTCACTACTACTAACTGACGGCGGCTGTGAAGTTGATGGCGGGCGATCGCAATTGCTGACGCAGCAGCCATTCCCGTAGACTTCCCAGCCCCAGGCACCGCCGAAACCGCAAGGGGGCCACCTTGCCAATTTGCCATGTCTTTCTGGGCGTCACGCAAGCTGTCGCGAATCTTCTGACAAGCTTGTTCTCGCAAAATGGATGCTAACTCCGATCCTGATTGTGAAGTAAACAGGCTTTCGGGGCTCTTGATACCAGTAATTGAGGAAGTAAAATTAGGCTCGAATTCGTCAGTCATGGGATTTTAGATAGGAGATTTTAAATGATAAAAATATTTTTCACGCTCTACCGTTTCAATTTCTGTATCAGCTATCCTGAGACTATTGATTCCCGCTTAAGCTAAAACCACCATAACATTTAATACCCAAAGGTTTTTAGAGGACAAACTACCCATGCAAATTTACCTTAAAACCAATTCCCAGCCACCAGTAAAGCAAAATCGGAACGGATTAAACAAAAGCACAACTCGCTTTGCCCTAGTCGCATTTTTAACTTTATCCTCTACCATTGCTTTGCCTAGTTGTGGCACTCCACCCACCAGCCAGGAAAACCAAGTGGCTGCTGGCGCTCCACAAGCTTCTCCCGCACCCGCGGCACCCCCAGCAACCAGAGCAGAATCGGCAGCATCAAAAATGGCTGCTGCACCAAAAGATGCCAAAGATGTCAAAGCAGAAACTCCCACCACTCGTCCCCAACTGATTAAAAAAGCCGAACTTGGTTTAGTTGTCAAATCTATTGATGCTAGCACTAAATCTGTGACTAATATTGTCGAAAAACAGCAAGGTGATATCTTGGGTTTCCAAAGCGAAAAGCCACCCGATTCTAGTATCCGACAAATGGCAACTTTACAGATTCGCGTGCCTCAAGAACGATTGGAAACTACTTTAGATAGTTTAGCAAAACTCGGAACCGTACAGAATCGCGCTCTGACTGCGGAGGATGTGACTGCTCAGTTGGTGGACAATGAAGCTAGACTGCGGAATCTGCGTAAATCGGAGGAAGTGGTATTAAAAATTATGGACCGTTCTGGTTCTGTGGGTGATGTACTCAAAGCTGCTCAAGAATTGAGCAATATTCGAGAGTCTATTGAACGAATTGATGCTCAGTTAAAGAGTTTGCGAACTCAAGTGGCTTATTCTACTATTAGTCTCACTTTAGAAGCAGCAGTATCTTCTCAACAAGTTCCAGAACCTTCTCTTGGTTTGCGGATTCAAGAAACTTGGGGGAAAGCCACTCATTCTGTAGGAGAATTAACTTTTGGTTTGTTTGATTTAGGTATTTGGTTGTTGGCTTACACTCCTTATTTTTTGGTGATTGGGGCTGGGATTTATGGTTTTAAGAAGTTTAAGAAACCACAGTCTGTCCCCAAAATAGAGGAACAGAAATCGCCTGATTAGTCATATCAATACAACAGGAATTGCTGTAAATTCCGGCTTCGACTACGCTCAGCCTACGGCTCTTTCCTGGTGGTTGAGCCCTTCGACTACGCTCAGGATAAACTGCGTCGAAACCATACAACAGGAATTGCTGTAAATTCCGGCTTCGACTACGCTCAGCCTACGGTTGTTGTACAAATAACAAGTAACTATTAACTAATCATCTATTTGCCATCCATCTTTGGTGTAATCTTCATCCAAAATCTTTTTCGGACGCATCACCAGCACAACTCGTCCTAAAATCTGAATATCCGGTGCTTCTTCAAACCAGTACAATTCCAAATTGCCACCGTTATCTGCCAGGAAATAACTATCAGCATCCCATTGTCTTTGAGAGCGATCGACAATAATTAAAATTTCTTCAATTTTGCCTTGCAGTGGCACCGGCAGTCGATCGCTCATTTCCAGAACCGCTACCGGATCTTCAGCATTCAAAATCACTTGCCAGCCCGGAATCGCCACCCAAGCTCCCGCTCCCGAAAATTTTACCATTCTCAATGGTCCGATTTCTTCTAGCAAAGGCACTGCCTGTAAATCTGTCACCGAAAGTGGCAATTTACCCACAACCGGAAGCATCCGGGGTAGTTGTTCCTCTGTGTCGAGCCTGTAAACGGGCAAACGGGGGGCAGAACGTCTCCGAACTACGGTAAAATCTACTAGCAACTGCTCGATTTGTTGTCGGGCGCTGTTGCTGCTAGCTAATTTTAAACCTCGCGCAATTAAGCGCGATCGCTCTTGCAAGTCACTGTTTTGTCTGGCTAATTGCCAGCACTGGTAAGCCATGGCATCGCCAGCAGTATCTGTGAAGCCTTGGGGCAGACTTCCAAAGCGTGAAAACTCCTTCATGGCTTTAGCGACATCACGGGCGTCGTCAACGTCTAAATTGTGGGCTAGTATCAACGCCGCCGCGGCCGCCCTTTCTGCTTGAGACAGAATCCGAAATTCATACAAAATATCGCTACCTTTTGCCAGAAAGTGCGATCGCACTTCTTCGGAAGCCCCAGCAGTTATCATGCTAGTGTAGACTTGGGCTGCAACGCTGACCTGATTTTGCTGAATTGGCTCAAAACCAGTTTCTTCAAAAATTCTTTGAGAACTGTAGCCAGCTTTTTGCAGTGCTGTACAGGCTTGTCCCCAGTGTACCCAGCCACCTTCTTTGCGGCGGAGCGATCGGACTAAATTTTCGAGCTCCACAGCATCAGCAGAGGGTTGAGATGCGGGCCCGGAGGAATCTTGCGGTGTATCAGTCATAATTGGATTAAAAAGAAACGCTCTCGTTAAGTGTGATTGAGTACCAGCAAGGATCGTATTGTGGCAAAGGTTAGACTTTATAGTAAGTGAGATATGAGACTATTGTTACAGAATAGTTCCTCGCCTAAATTTACAGACGGGAGTTTATCGTATTGTTATGGATAGTGCCATTCCCGAGCTAGACCAAATTAAACGCCAGCTCATGACCTTAAACCGACCGAAAAAACCGAAAATGCTGGTAGTAGACGACGAACCAGACAATCTGGATTTACTCTACCGCACTTTTCGACGCGATTTTAACGTACTCAAAGCAGAAAGCGGAATTCGTGCTTTAGAAGTATTGGAAAGCGAAGGCGAGGTTGCCGTCATCATTTCCGATCAACGGATGCCAGAAATGAAGGGAACCGAGTTTCTCAGCAAAACTGTGTTTCAGTTTCCGAACACGGTCAGGATTATTTTGACTGGTTTTACGGATATTGAAGACTTGGTAGATGCGATTAACTCTGGACAGGTTTACAAGTATATCACCAAGCCTTGGGACCCGAACGAATTGAAAATGGTAGTCCAAAAGGCTGCTGAGACTTACGAAGTTCTGAAGCAGCGGACTGAGGAATTGCGTCGGGCCCAAAATCAAATACAACTTTTAGCCACTATCATGCAAACGGCTTTGGAGTATCCGAATTTGCCAGCAACTTTAGACCCCATCGCTACTGCTATCAGTGATAATTTTTTGGCGGACACTTGCATTTTGCAACTACTCGAAGGCAATGTTTTAGTCCCTGTTCAAGGTGGTCATACCAGCGGTGGTGCTCTGGAAAATTGGCTAGCAGATGACCCTCTAGCTAGGGAGGCGATCGCTTCTCAAAATATTCAGGCTGCTGTGAATATTACAACGGATGCAACCCTAGCTAGCCTGCCACACTATCAGCAATCTGGCATTAAATCCCATCTGAGCATCCCGGTGGTTCACGGAGGTCGATCGATCGCCCTGATTTCCCTCCAGTGGAAGCAGCCTTGTACCCTTCGCCCGGACGAAGTGACAACTGTTCACCTCGCAGCTCAACAAGTTGCTTTGGTAATGACAAGTTTTCAGGGTCAGTAGTCAGTAGTCAGTAGTCATTAGTCATTAGTCATTGGGCATAGGGAATTGGGCATAGGGCATTAGTAAGAATTAAAAACTAACCAATAACATATATAGCAATCCTAAATCATTTGTGAATTTCTTACTCCCGGACCTTAATAAGGTCCGGGTTGGGGTGGGGTAAAAAACTTTACGACTCCTGCAAGGAGCCCCAGGCCCAATTCCCCATTCCCAATAACAAATGACGAATAACTCAGAAAAAATTAAAACCATATTTAATAGAATTGCACCAGTTTACAATCAATTAAACGATTGGTTGAGCTTGGGGCAGCACCGAATTTGGAAACAAATGGCGGTGAAATGGAGTAATGCCCGCCCCGGCAATACTTGCTTAGACTTGTGTTGCGGTAGCGGGGATCTAGCTCTACTTTTATCCCAGCAAGCAGGCCCTAGCGGTTCTGTCTTTGGAGTGGATTTTTCACAAGAACAATTGGCTGTTGCAGCCCGTCGCGATCGACCTTTTCTCACTCCTTCTAGTCCCATTTCCTGGGTAGAAGCTGACGCCCTCGATTTGCCTTTTCCCGACAATTACTTCGACTGCGCCACCATGGGTTACGGCCTCCGCAATGTGACTGATATCCCCCGCAGTCTTCAGGAATTGCATCGCGTACTCAAACCCGGTGCAAAAGCAGCTATTCTCGACCTCCACCGCCCCAAAAATTCCCTGATGCGGAGTTTTCAGCAGTTTTATCTCGAAAGTCTCGTAGTGCCGATCGCTCAGCAATTTGGCATGACTCAAGAATATGCCTATATCAATCCTAGTTTAGCAAAATTCCCGATCGGCTCGGAACAAGTTGCGATCGCCCTCCAAGCCGGATTTACCACCGCCACACACTATCCTATTGCTGGAGCTATGATGGGAGTATTGGTATTAGTCAGTTGACAGTTGACAGTTGACAGTTGACCGTTGAAAGTTGACCGTTGACCGTTGACCGTTGACCGTTGACCGTTGACAGTTGACCGTTGACAGTTGTGATTACTAATTCCCAATTCCCAATTCCCAATTCCCAATTCCCAATTCCCAATTCCCAATTCCCAATTCCCAATTCCCAATTCCCAATTCCCAATTCCCAATTCCCAATTTGGCTGTTTTTTGCCCCACCTGTAGTGGGAGGAATTATTGGCTATTTCACTAATGATATAGCTATCAAAATGTTATTTCGCCCTTACCGAGCCATCTATATCAAAGGGCGGCAATTACCATTCACTCCCGGCTTGATCCCCCGCAACCAAGAGCGCTTAGCCAAGCGAATTTCTGACACAATTATGGGTTCGCTCCTGACACCAGAGGAGTTACAAAAATTAGCCCGTCGCCTTTTACAAACCGATCGAATGGAGTCGGTGATTCTCTGGCTATTGCAGTTAGCCTTGGACCAAGTTAAAGCAGATGCCGAGCAAAAAACTGCTAAAATTCTCGCTAATATTCTGCGAGATTTGCTAGGGGAATCAGTACCACGAATTCTCAAAATTTTGGCGCGACGGGAAGATTTTTTAGAAGCTCAGTTAAATCAAATTTTTGACCAAGTTTTGCTGGAAATTCAGCTAACCGAAGCTCAGGCTGGTCAGTTGGCTGATTGGCTGTTACAGGTAGTAATACCGCCGGAAGTGTTGCGGCAGACTTTGATTGACTTTTTGACCGATCGCAATATTTCAATCATCGATGAAGGGTTTCGAGAAAAAACCAGCGGTACTTATTGGGTAGTCGCCAATTTGTTTGGTTTACGGAACACTTTAACTCGACTGCGCACTTTTTGTCTCGATGACAGAGAAGCGACAAATCAGCGTTTAGCAGAATTAACTCTGGCTTTGGGAATTCGCGGGCGGATTCAGGAGTGGCTGCAAAACTTGTCTATGCAAAATCTACCAGTTTCGACAGTGCGACAGTTACGCAAAACTATGCGCGACAGCGTTCGCAGCTACGTTCAAGAACGGGGCACGGAGGTACTTCAGGGATTTAGCAAGTCTATGGACTGGGAAAATATTTCTAAGTTAATTCTCAATCGGTTGCAGACTTCAGCCGTCATGAGTGCTTCCCTCGAAATGGTTAGCAAAGAACTAGCTTTGGTTTTAGAGCGGTATCTGGAGCGGGATTTAGAAAATATTGTAGCTCAGGCGATCCCTATTTTAAATATCGATCAGGTGATTATCGATCGAGTTAAAGGTACTTCTCCTGAAGACTTGGAATTAGCAATTCAGGGGATTGTCAAAAGCGAGTTGCAAGGAATAGTCAATTTAGGTGGGATTTTGGGTGTTTTGGTCGGCTGTTTGCAGACTGTTGTGCTGTTGGTACAGCGATGATTTTTTTTGATGATTGTGAGATATTTGTTGTAGCATAAAATACACATCTTAATTTAAGTCTATGCCAGCCCCAAATCCCGATCGCCCCTACCGCCCCAAAAACCCCCGCAACCTCAGTCCCGAACAATACAAACGTTTAACAGCAGAAATCGCCGCTCCCTATCGACCTCTGCGACAGTTGGTCTATGTAGCTTGCGGAGCATCGGGCTTCATTGGTGGCTTAGTTTTCCTTACTAAAATTGCCTCCGGCCAGCAAGTTAGCTCTACTTTGCCCAATTTTGCCCTCCAAGTGGGAGTGGTGGCTCTGATGGTGTTTCTGTTTCGCTGGGAGCAGCGCGCCCAGGGCCAACCCCCAAAACCGAAGTAATAAAATTTTACAAATAGAGACAAAAGTACATTTAAGGTAAGAAAAAGTTAGAATTATAAAGAAATCATTATGAAACCCTGGTTTGCGATCGATCCCTGTCATTATTGAAGGATGGGTTCAATTGGGGTCAGCAAATTTAAAGACCCTAATCATAAACCACTTTTAAGCCGTTCAAATGGGGTCAGCTTTCATAAAGACCCTAAACATAAAAACTAACTTTAGACTCAGCGCCAGCCTTCACTTATAGAAGACATGGTGCTGAGTTTTTTATGGTGATTCAGGTGTTACAGATACTTCAAACCCGGATACTTGAGGATTTTTCCGGGCCTAGCGTACTGAATACAATCGCATCCAGTAATGATATCAATTCCGGTTGCACCGGAATGATATGGCTTTGGTTTTGGGCCACCAGTGAAAACAAGTAATCCCTTTAATTAAAGAAGGTTGCTTGAGAAGAGCTTGACAGCGCTGAAATAGCACTTCCTCTAATTCATAAAAATTCATACGGGATGCGGGAAACTCAGTGGCTTTAGCCCTGAGAGGAAAGCGACACGGGGGACTTCAGTCCCCGTGTCTTTCTTAGTTAG
>RDXH01000354.1 GCA_004292745.1 Oscillatoriales cyanobacterium
AAGGAACTTGTCGAAGTTTTGGAAGTAGATGCTTGTTTGGTAGCGACTGGCCGGGTTCCGGTGAGTAAGAATTTGGGGTTAGAAACTGTTGCTGTGGAAACGATGCGCGGTTATATTCCTGTCAACGATAAGATGCAGGTTTTGGCTGGGGGAGAACCGGTCAAGCATTTGTGGGCGATCGGCGATGTTAATGGTAAAATGATGTTAGCTCATTCTGCGTCTGCTCAGGGTATTGCTGCGGTGGAAAATATCTGCGGCCGGACTCGCGAAGTTGACTATTTGAGTATCCCAGCGGCGGCTTTTACTCATCCAGAAATTAGCTATGTGGGAATGAGTGAACCTGCGGCGAAGGAGTTAGGAAAAACCGAAGGGTTTGAGGTAGCTTCTGTCAAGACTTATTTTAAGGGAAATTCTAAGGCTATTGCTGAAGGGGAAACTGATGGTATGGCTAAGGTGATTTACCGGAAGGATACTGGGGAATTGTTGGGTGTTCACATTTTCGGTTTGCACGCTTCGGATTTGATTCAGGAGGCGGCAAATGCGATCGCGCAACGGGATTCTGTTCACACTTTAGCATTCCGAGTGCACACTCACCCGACGCTTTCGGAAGTGTTGGATGAGGCGTTTAAACGGGCGGCGGGCACTGGTAGTCATTAATCTGTAGGGGCGGTGTTCCCATTGGTGTCAAATTAAGTCTAAACCCTTGATCGATCTCGTTTGTAGTCGAGTCTCGATCCCCCTAAATCCCCCTTAAGAAGGGGGACTTTGAAATCCATTTCACCCCTTTTTAAGAGGGGCTTTGAATGCTCTTGTCCCACCCCCTAATCCCCTTGTTAAGGGGGGTTAGGCGGGATCTAGAGGCTATCCGATTGACGTGTTTGCGGTAAAGTGCCGATCGCATTTTCAGCTAATTCGAGAAATTGCTCACCGCAGTTAATTTGCTCCGCAGCTTGCTCGACAGTGACAGTATCAAGTCCCCCGTAATCCCCACTATTTCGCAAGTCTTGAGCATCGATTAAAAATCTGTGAAACTCAACAGGAACTCTTCCTGTACGGGCAAATTCTCGACCGAAAGCTCCAATCACTGCGGCATGACTGGAAAATGACATTTCTTCGCCATCTAAAAAGGCCTCAGCAATGTAAAACATGGCATAATAAGCGCGAGATGTGGCATAGTCTGGGAAACCATTATTTAGTAATAGCTTTGCCGCCGATAGACTTTGACGAGCTTTCAGAAGTAAGTCTAATTGTTCGGGCTTCATAAAGCTATTCCCTCTTTACGAATATTCCTCAATAAAGGCCCGTTGTAGTGCGTAAATCGCTGTTCATCCATAAACAGACAGCTAATGACTTCATCATTTTGGAGTGACAAATCGGCTCGAATCAGGCTGGTTTTTTTAATTTCTTCACCGGGATTGACTTGTCCTTTGAGGACGACTAACACATCAATGTCAGAGTCTGGGCGTGCGTCGCCTCGCGCTTGGGAACCGTAAAGTACCATTGTGACAAGGCGGCTGTCGTAAATTTGCTCGAAGTGCGATCGGAGTTGCATCAGTATGTTCTTAAGTTTATCGTTAATGCTCATATTTGTTGTAAGTGATTTAAGGGCGATCGGGATTCTTTCGTTATATCAAATATCCCACTCCGATTTTCTCCTACTCACTATAGTTTGTCTTATGAATGGTTGTCAAAGCGGTAAAAGTTCCCTATGGTGTTGGAGAAACATAATTAGTTAGGACTTAGATGGGGGCCCAGAAACCGGGTTTTTTTACGAAAAAACTTCGTTTCAGCCCTGAAATTCGGTAAAAAACCCGGTTTCTTTGGTCGCGTAAGTCCTGACTCAAAAAAGAGCGATCGCACTCTGAGTAAGGAAAGGGCGATCGCACTTTCAGCAGCTAAGTCAATTTTCACTCGTCTTTGAGTAGGTGATAAGCACCTAAACCAATTGCTATACCTAATACTGCGGGAGCCGCAACAGCAGCAGCAACAGCAGCGCTACCACCAACAGTAACAGCAGCAATACCTCCACCAACACCTCCAATTGTTGATGCAACTTGTCCTGCTATTCTTCCATTTTTTCGTGCTTCACGTTCGCTTTCAGTCAAAGCTTCATCATCTTCAAGTATCTTGCCAACTATGAAATCAGCAACTAATCCACTGGCTATACCACCCACGTTTACAATACCAGCAGCCGCTGTACCCGCTACAGCAGGCGCTTGTTTCAGCCCTACATTGATGAGAAATTTAGATATAGGGTTGGCAGATTGAATCGCAGCTTCAGTGGCGATTTTAGTTGCAACCTTGGTTCCTGTGCCAATAGCTACTCCTCCAACTAAACCAGCAACTCCACCTTGAGCTTGTGCGACTTGTTCACTCTTATCTTTTCCTGTTTTGCACCAATAAGCAAAATGTTCACAATTATTGCTGAAAAGGTCATATCCTTTTTCGTCTAACCTGCTCTCTGCTCGTCTGACTACTTCATCATCTGAATAACATTTTCCATACTCCTTTACATGAATTTTGTTTCCTGATGCAAAATCATTCTTAGAAATACGACAAATTTTTTCACCTTGACGCTTTCCATAATGAATAACACTATCGTCGCCACAGTCGATACCGTGATGAGTGTGTGGAAGGTGTTGAGTATAGATATGATCGCCTTTTGCCATAGTTTTTAACCAGGTGAGGTTCAATAAGTATTAAATATCACAGATAACCTAGTTTTTGTCAATACGGGAAAACACTTAGATGCTCTGGAAGAAGTTAAAAATAGTGGCAACAATGATTCAAGATTTATTTAACGGCAGCCTAGCGGATTTTTTGAGAGAATCTGCAATTATCCCGATCGCAATTTTTGAAAGTTATGCAATCTTTGGGACGGCGTTCATTAGTTGAAAAAATCCAGTCAGGCGATTCCCTACGGGATAGCTACGCTTCACGCACATTTTTCACGCTTTGCCCGATACTAAAAGAGTATGTCAAAACTAACTATTCCCGCCCAAACATAGAAAAAGAAGCCCGATCGCCCTTATAATATCCTTAGTATTGGGAAGCCAAAAACCATGTCACTCACACAAACCCAAGTAACCTATACTGAAGCTCAGGCGAATCTTGATGAACTTTGCGAACAAGTCATAAACGATCGCGAT
>RDXH01000084.1 GCA_004292745.1 Oscillatoriales cyanobacterium
TTGAACCTAGTGATGACGACCAGCAAGAGGACGACTAGAATTTTGAATTACTAAGAAATAATTCGATCGCCCTTTATGTTCTTGAAAGACCTGTATTAATTTTTGCATAACAGGTCTTTCACTGTCAACATTATTTCAATTGGTTTGGTTGTGATACCAGTTTCAAAAAAATGTAAAACCATAACTCAAAAAAACTAACTTATGACGACTACCCAACTCGCTCTTGACAAAAAAGCAAATCCTTTGATGATGCACCTCAGCATCTCGCCCAAGTACGGCATCTCCCAAGAGCAATCTAGCTACGATCCCACCACCCAGACTTCCAACATCTCCTCCATGAGTGGCTCCTGGTGTGCTCGCAGTAGCTCCACTGGAGATCTTATTTTCAGACCTCCTACTGATGACGACCAGCAAGAGGACGACTAGATTTTTGTCTGCTTAACCGATTATTTTTATCGCCCTTTATGTTCTTGAAATACTTGTATGAATTTTTGCATTACAGGTCTTTCACTGTCAACTTTATTTCAATGAATTTAGTTATGACCGACCTTTTAATCGTGACTTCCGAGACAGACATTCATGCAGATGTCGTTATCAACGAATTGCAAAAATCAAATATTCGAGCAATTAGATTAAATTCAGAAAGTTTTATTCAAAAAAGTCATTATTTTTATGAATGGCAAGCTTCTGGCAATCCCAGTCAAAGTTTTTTGTCCTTTGAAGACTCCTTGAAAGAAGTTCAAGATATTGGCGTGATTTGGTGGCGAAAACCACAAGATTATCAAGTGTTTTCAGAAGTTAATGATGCTTGGGCAATCAAGTATTGTCAAGAAGAAACAGAATCTTTGATGTATTCTCTTTCTGGACTCTATCCCAAAGCTAGATGGGTGAGCATCAACCAAATCCCCATTGCTCACAAGCTGGGAATTACTATCCCTCCAACACTCGTCACCAATTCCTACGATGCTGCTTGCAACTTTGTGACACAACAGGGTAAGTGCATTGTTAAACCGATGCGCTACTCTGGATTCTTACATGATGACAAGCAGTACGCTTGCTACACTCGCCCCATTGATGTAGAAACACTCTTAGAATTTCAAGAAAGCATTCGATTAGCACCAGTTTTTATTCAAAAACGCATTCAAAAAAAAGCTGAATATCGAGTTACATTAATCGGCAAGCAAAGTTTTGTCTGTCGCATTGATGCCAAACATACCAACGATTCAGATGTGACTTTGGATTGGCGCGTCACCGAACCGGATAAACTTGTTCATGTTCCCGACAAGCTACCAATGGATTACCTCAACAAACTCCATCAAATGCTTGACGAGTTTGGTCTGAATTTTGGTGCATTCGACATCATTCGCGACGATGATGATACGCTCTATTTTATCGAACTCAATCCCAACGGACAGTGGTATTGGATCGAAATTCTCACTAAAATGCCTATGGTTCGCGCCATGGTGGAACTCATCGAATATTTAGCGCTGCAATATCAACAGGATTGCTGAATTCGATCGCGAATTACACATTTTATTAGGATTGCTTCGTTCCTCCTATCGGACAAGGATTCAACGGGAGCATCCCGATTTTGTAGGGGCGAAGCATGACCGCAGATAAGTTATTGGTTAAAAGGAAAGATTTACTACGGTCATGCTTCGCCCCTACCGATATTCCTCAGATATCACCTGAGAATGCTCCACCCGAAACACATTCGCGCTCAAATTAGCCACAACTTGTTTCCCCTGCTGCGTCAGTTCCAAATAGCCGATCGCATCTTTTACATACCGATGAACCACATTCCAATAAAACTTAGAATACCCATCCCGTAAATCCCCCGGATTCCTATACCCCAAAACCTGATTCTGACCCGTTTCCTCAAACTCGTAAAACAACGCAGTAATCTTTTGCAAATATCGCGGATCGCTCAACTGACCAATTAAATCAGCCGCACGAACTAAACCCGGATAATTGACCGTATCTTGATAATCTTCCTCCGCTGGCACCGGGAAACGAGTTAGCTCAATATTACGCTTAACCAGCTCCGCATCAATCAGTTTATGACCGCCAAAACGCTCAGAAACAAACATTTTGCTGCGATCGACATGATAGGGAGTCAAACTAGCATCCGTCGCACCCAGAGGCAGTTTTATTTTCCCATCACCCACCCCCGTCGCATACATCCTCAAATCAGTTTGATCGAGACGGCAAACTCCCTTCACATACCCAATATCGTGACATAGCAAAGCTATGTGGAAATGCAGCCAATCTTCACAGGAAACACCCCCTTCACGAATGTGTTTGCCACGCATAATTTCCTGTCCCACCAAGGTCACTAAAATAGTATGTTCTACATTGTGGTAAAGAGCATCGCTATTGGCAATATTTTGCAAGGCCATATCCGCTACCCAGCAAATAATCTCTCCATAGTCTGACTTGAAGCCACCGTAAGTGTGGCGGTATCCTTCAATCAGCCGATTTACGAAAGCTTTAATCAGTAATTCTGTGGCATTAAACATATTCACTTCCCTGCTCGACACTAGCGGTTTAAATATTTTTATCCTGGTTTTTTAGGGGCTGCTGTTTTAGGTGAATTTTTAGCTACTTTTTCCTCTCGATTCCCGTTCTTATCTACAAGTATCTACTAATAGATTATCAACGACGAAGGCTGAAATTAGCGATCGAACAACTAGCTACTCCAGGCGCACCCTAAATAATTGGCATCTATAGGCGATCGAGGTGTCAAACCCTTCAAGCACCACTAAGCCCTGACAATCAAGCTATTTCGTTAAAGAAAATCCCACATCTGACATCTAACATCCAAAATTGCTTGACTTCTTCCGCTGCGATCGCCCTAGGGCTGGGTATTTCACTCAACAGAACACATTAACAGTATAACTTGGTACAACTACTTAGCTAGGACTCGCGATCGAACATCTATTCAATCTAACTACTCTCCCACTGAATCCGCAAGTCTAGCGGGAAATAGCTAAATCTTGGTAAGGATTTTGAGAAAAAATACTTAGGGTCTAGTTATCACAAACCTCAGTAATTATGACTAATAATAACTCTACTTCATCATCCACTCAATCCGTATATTCTCAGGTGACGAGCATAAGTCTTTTTTGTGACAATTCCATTCTCAAGAGGCGATCGCCACACCTAATCTTTGTGATGGCAAACCAAAATCAATGTGATCTGTATCACTTTTAGCAACTATAACAGCATATATAATATAAAAAATAAAATAACAAATTAAGTGCATCTTTCCATAATTCCTGTCCGCTAAATTTTTCTTCGATACATTATCTCCTCCACTTAATCATCTTCATAATCAAGGTTCTAGGCAATGATTCAAGCACAAAATAAATATGCCGACCTTTCTCAGCGCCGACACACAGATATCCTAGGGCAAATTCCTGTAGAAGTTAAAGATTGGGCCCAAAGCCTCCCTTGGAACAAGCGCCGCTATCTATTGTCCCTCTGTTATATCTTGTGCGCATCTACTCCCGACTTGCAAGCAGAATTTTTAGATGACTACACGGCAGATGGCTTAATTTCAAAAATGTTTGAAGATGTCGATACTCTACACCGTGTCAAAGAGTATCTAATCCGGTTCCAAGTTAAAAAAGAATTAAACGAATCAGATTTAAGAACCTACATCAAACAATTTTACATCCACTCTGCTCAACAAGTACGCGGGCAAAACGACCAGTATTTAGAATCGGCACTTCGTTTCGTTTTGAGTACAGAAGAACGCAATAATGTTTTCAACTACATTTTGGGTTTTGAATTCATGAAAATAGTATTTCAAATGAGCTGGTTGCAACACGAACGATTGGCGAGACTACAAAAAAATCAGTACCAGTTTATCGAAACCTACATCAAGCCGATTCAACACGCACACAAAATCAACGGTATCATTGTCCCAAAAGATGAAAAAATATTTTTTGCTAGGCGCGTCTATTACGTTCAACAGCCGAATATTTCCTACAAAAAACTAATTGAATTAGTAACCGCAACTTTTACCACAGAAATGGTAACTAACTGTGGATTTTCTATCAGTCGGCACGCTCAAGCTTTGCACTTTGACTACGATTATATCTACAATCCAGAGCCGGAAGAAGCAAGATTTCCAACGGAATTGCAATTTATTTATTGATAATCAAGCAAATATAGGCTTTCGAGCTGTCCTATGAGGTACGAGCGAGAATTGATAATTGGTAATTGGTAATAGGTAATGGGTAATAGGTAATAGGTAATGGGTAATTAATAATGCCCTATAGCCTATGCCCCATGCTTCGACCCGCTCGCGAAGCCGAAGGACTCAGTACAAGTTACCCATTACCCATTACCCATTATATCAATTCTGGTTGTATCGGAATTGATATAACCGCGAAGGCGCTAAGGACGCGAAGGAAGAGAAGAGAGAGTTTAATACAGGACTATGAAGAGAGGATTTTATATTACCTATTACCCATTACCCATGCCCCATTACCCATTACCCATTACCCATTCTCAAATTTCTTAGTGCAAATCCATAGCACCTAGATTCCCTCAGAAGAGATAAAAATGGCCAACTATGCCTTGTGGAGGATAGTCTGAAATGGTCAATTTTTGGGATAATAAACAGCAGCACTCAAATTAGCTGAGGAACCAACGTGCTGCTATCAAAAGGTTTTGAAGTAGAAATGTATACCGGCACGCCCGAAGGTGATGTTGTCGGTCTCTCGGATCGCATAGTCGCCGATTTAGAGGGATTTGTGCGGGAACCCGATAGTCGCAATGTAGAGTACACGACGGCCCCACTATGCAGCTACGATCGCCTGCTGTGTGCCCTAGTCAAGCCACGAGTCCGGCTGCGACAATACTTAAAACAATTGGGCGACTATACCTTACTGCCGGGAAGTACCCTGTCTCTGGGAGGGAGCGATCGATTTTACAGATCGGACCCCAACAACCCCTACCACACCTACATCGAGCAAACCTACGGCACTAAAGTCGTCACCGCCAGCATTCACATCAACATCGGCATCTCTCAACCAGAACTGCTGATGCGGGCAATTCGCCTCGCCCGCGTGGAAGCACCCCTCTACCTCGCCTTGAGTGCTTCCTCCCCTTTCCTCGATGGCGAAGTCACCGGCTATCATTCCACTCGCTGGGGTTTGTTTCCCAAAACTCCCGCCGTCGTCCCCCTGTTTGAAAGTCACAAGCATTACATCCAGTGGACTGAGGAACAGCTACAACTCGGTACCATGCAAAACGTCCGCCACCTCTGGTCTGCCGTGCGCCCCAATGGCGATCGTCGCCCCTACTGTCTCAACCGCCTAGAACTGAGAATTTGTGACCTTGAAGTCAATCCTCTTGCCCTGTTAGCCATTACTGCGTTGCTAGAAGCTCGGATTGGGCAGATGATGGAAGACCCCAGCTTAGACCCCTTAGAACTGTGCACCTTCCCCGCGGCTACCCGCAACCAAGACTTAGTTGCTCTCACCGATGCCAACGAAATTGCTGCATCTCGTCACAGTTTGGATGCAGAACTGCGACACTGGCAAGATGGCAAAACTATTCTGGCACGGGATTGGATAGAGGAAATTTACCAGCAAGTCTGGCCAATTGCCAAAAAAAGTGGCTTTAGCTGCTTTCTCTCACCGCTCAAAAAGATTCTGCGAGAAGGCAACACCGCCCAGCAGTGGTTAAAACTCCATGACAGTGGTTTGGACACCCGCAGTATTATTCTGCAAGGGATTAATGGTATGGTTCAACAGGAATGGGAACTCGAAGATAACTTGTGCGCCCAGTTAGTTGCTTGAAAAGACAATTTCCAGACAAATCAGAATATTTAATCAATCGCGTCCGACACAGGTTATAAATAAAAGCTATGGTTGCCTCTACCTTTGGGTAGATTTTTAGAGCAACTACCAAGATGGTGAAGACGCTCTTAATGGCCCGAACCATTAGACATCTCCCTTCTTCCTGTTTCCTGAATTTCCCCCTGCCCCCCAAGGGCGGAGGGGGGGTGACTTCCTCGTTCTTTCTTCTTGCTGCTTCCTTCTTCTATAGCTTCATGCCCCAACTTGTCTTGATTCACCCCCAAATTCCCCCCAATACTGGGAATATCGCCCGCACTTGCGCAGCCACAGGCACTGAATTGCATTTGGTCGGGCCACTTGGATTTGAAATTACCGATCGCTACCTGAAACGGGCTGGTTTAGATTACTGGCCCCATGTCAACCTCCACATTCACGAAAATTTAGAAGCTTTTCTGGCTTGTCAGCAGCAACGGGGAGGACGCTCCATCGGATTCAGCACAGGCGGGCGATACAGTTACACGCAATTCCAGTTTCTTGCCAGCGACTGGCTGATGTTTGGCTCCGAAACAGTCGGCATTCCTCAATTTGTCTTGGATGCCTGCGATGCCACAGTTTTTATTCCCATGAGCCAGCCGGGAGTGCGGAGTTTAAACCTGTCTGTCAGCGCGGCCGTAGGTTTATTTGAGGCAAAACGACAGTTGGGCGAACTGGGATAAAGAATAATCGATACATACACATATAGATATTTAATACCTTTATATGTCTAGGAAATCTATATCAAAAGATAAGAAATTTGTATCAAAGCTGTGAGAATCTAAACAGCCAAGATTAATAGATTATGTTGAACCAAAAAGAGATTGTTATCATCAATACCAAAATATTTCAAAGATGATTGAGCAACCAAAACAGAGTTTTTGAGCGTTATAGCGTTCTAGACGGAACTTAGAACCCTGAGTGGCGCTATATCTAGTAAATATACGGTTGTAGTTATTTGCGAAGTTAGGATAGAGTGCGATCGTCAAAGATCCTACTCCTAGCCCTAGCGCCAACAGATATTTTATCTATTTGTTCTAGCTATTGCCGTGTAAGGGTTTTGGGTGCGATCGCCGCCAAATTTACCAGAAAATTTAATTTTTGTAGCTCTGCGAGCTTGTCTAAATTAAAAAATCAAGGTAATCTTGCCTAAGCATGATAGCTGTCAACAATCAAAATATTCTTGCTTGTTGATAAATCAGTGTCATGCAACCCCTTGCGTGTTTCCAAGGACAGTTAGCGCTTCTCAGTAGGAGGTCGTTTTTTTGAAACGAATATATCCCCAAAAAAATCAGCCTGTTAAGGCTAGTGAAATCGACAGAGACGGTTCTACAGAACAGTCCAAACAGACAACGCTAAGCACTGGCAGAGTTCGCTCTCTAGCCACGATCGGACTTGCAATATCCGTAGGTGCTTCCAGCATCTTGCTGCCGAGAACCGGGGACAGCGCTCGCGCGTCCGAACTCGCACCGACACCAGAACCCACCGCGGAAGTACAGCCAGCGTCGGCTAACGAAATCCCTACCTCTGTAGGTGATACTTCCCCAGTTGCACCTGCTGCTCAACCTGATAACCAGGTAGCGGTTAAGGTGCAACCAGGACAGACTCTGTGGGAGTTATCTCAGGACTATGCAGTTGCTCCAAATGCACTAGCAACTGCTAACGGCATTAAATCGGAAACCTTACTCCAAGTAGGGCAACAGCTCACAATTCCGTCAGCCGATGTCGTCGCACCACAACAGAATTTCGGCAACACCGCAGCGCCAGCACCAGATGCAGCCTCCCAGGTCAATCCCGAACAAAAGTTAGATTTAACAGGCTCAGAGCCTTCTGCTAGTGCGGTGGTGCAGTCAGGGGAGCCATCAACAGCAACGAGCCCCCTCGTAACTCCCACACCTGAGCAAAATTCAAGCTTCGTGCCCAATCCCAACGGGGCGATTGAGAGTTTGAAAAAACAGGAAAACCGGACAGCAGCAGTGGGTCTGACCCAGTGGGAGTCTGAGGGAGGAACGAGTTCATCTACATCACCGACTGTATCCTTGCAGTCGCCAGCACCGACGCCGGCATCTTCCACCTCTGCAACGCCAACGGTTATCCCCAATAGCGGGTTTGCTCAATCATCATCTATTGAACAATCCCTGGTAACACCCAGTTTACCGTCTGCTGTGGTAGTTGCCCCAGCCAACACTACATCCGCACCAACGGATGTGTTGTACAGTGTGCGTCCAGGAGATACCCTAGATGCGATCGCCTCATCTCAGGGCGTGTCGGCACAAGACCTGATCGCGGTCAACAAGCTCGGCAACCCCAATTTGCTCAATGTCAATCAACGGCTGAAAATTCCGAAAGCTGGGTTAAACAATCCAGGGGTGCAAGCATCCGCTTCTACTATTCAGGCATCTAACTCTACATCTGTCTTCTCGGCAGCTTCGGTTCCCGCATCTTTGAACCCCAGCTCATCTACCCCAGAAATCCCTGGTTCTGGCGTTACAGTATCTGCGCCCACAGTACCGATGGTCTCTCCCCTGGCGAACTTGGAAGGTCTGAACAATATTTCAGCGCCGATGGTTCCCCAAATTAACAACATCCCGCTAAGTCAAGTTTCTCAAACCATTAGCGACCCTGGGAAGTTGGAGCTTCAAGGCGAACCAAAATTCACCGGTGCTGTGGATACCAGTGCGCTACCAATGCCAGCCACTGCAACTGCCAGCTCTACCTTGAATGCTGCATCAGCCCAGCCTGCTAACTGGACACCAGTTGTCAGCACCCAGGGTTTAGCCACCGATACAGCTAGTGTCCTACCGGATTCTTCAGCAGCGACTACTCCATCGGCCGAGGCTATGAACCCTTATGCTGAACGCTTAAGGGCCCAAGTCGTCCGGCTACGAGAGGAATATCGGGCAGAGCGAAATTCGATCGGCCCCAATTCGGTAGCCCTAGCTCCCACGCAAGACCCAGAGGCTCAAGTCCCTGGCGGCAACTTGTCTGAGGACAGCGAACGTCTCAACCCCTATCTCTACACCCCAGAGTACGCTGGAACGGTGCAGAATGAAATCAGCAGACCCCCGTCGAGAGGGTGGAGCCAGGATGTTCAGAAGCAGCAGCAAGAGCGTTTTGACCCCGCCCGCGCCGCCCAATCGCAACCGATCGACCTGACACCGAACTCTAATTTAGAACGGCCCGTGGTGGCGACAGCTCCCTTGGGTTCCCAAGGTTACGACCCCCTCAGCAATCCCTCTTTGGGACAGATGGTTTCTCCAGAATTGCCACCCCTTTCTGGCGCTGATACCTATCTGCCTAACGGTTCAAAACAGTCGGCTAATGGGTTTATTTGGCCGGCTAAAGGTGTTTTCACTTCCGGCTACGGCTGGCGCTGGGGACGGATGCACAAGGGTATTGACGTTGCAGGACCGATCGGCACACCCATTGTCGCCGCCTCGGACGGGGTAGTGACCTATGCGCAGTGGAACGACGGTGGCTACGGCTATCTGGTGGAAATTACCCATCCTGACGGCACTGAGACTGTCTATGCCCACAACAGCCGGATTTTGGTGCAAAAAGGTCAGAGAGTTGCTCAAGGGGAACAGATTTCCGAAATGGGGAGCACAGGCAATAGTACCGGCCCTCACTTGCACTTTGAAATTCATCCCGCCGGATCGGGAGCTGTCAATCCCATGGCTTTTCTGCCCAAGGATGATTCCAGCGCTTCTCGCTAAGCATTTGTTTCAAGTTATGGGTTTTGATATATATTAACAAAACTCATGACTTAATCATTTAGTCATTACGAATAGTGTAGTCAATTAGCTATCCCTAGAACGCCCTACCGTGCTACGATAGTAAATCGTGAACAGGTTTTGGCTCAGTGGCGCAGTGGTTAGCGCAGGGGACTCATAAGCCCAAGGTCGCAGGTTCAAATCCCGCCTGAGCCATAATGTAATGACAATCAGCACGCTCTCAGCTTTGAGAGTGTGTTTTTTATTTTGATTTAAGGTAACTGTACTCGTTATGACTATGATATATTTGTAACAGTTCGTAAAAAAGGAAACAAAATCTATGACGAGTGAATGCCTCCGGGTTGGTCAGGCGGCCCCAGACTTCGCAGCAACAGCCGTAGTGGATCAGGAATTCAAGACTGTTAAACTGTCTGACTATAAAGGCAAAAAATATGTAGTCCTGTTCTTTTACCCCTTGGACTTCACTTTTGTCTGCCCAACAGAGATTACAGCATTTAGCGATCGCTTTGAAGACTTCAATAAACTCAATACCGAAATCCTCGGCGTATCAGTTGACAGCGAATTTTCTCACCTAGCTTGGATACAATCAGACCGCAAATCCGGCGGAGTTGGCGACCTCAACTATCCTTTAGTGGCGGATATCAAAAAAACAATTAGTGCCGACTACAACGTCCTTGACCCAGAAGCAGGCATTGCCCTCAGAGGTCTGTTCATCATCGACAAAGAAGGCATCATCCAACACTCCACTATCAACAACCTTGCCTTCGGCCGCAACGTGGACGAAACTCTCCGCACTCTGCAAGCTATTCAACACGTCCAGTCTCACCCCGATGAAGTTTGTCCCGCAGGCTGGCAGCCCGGTGACAAGACTATGACTCCCGATCCTGTTAAGTCTAAAGTCTTCTTTGCTGCTGTCTAAATTGATAGTTTTGAGTTTTGAGTTTTGAGTTAAAGAGTTTTTAATTCAAAACTCGAAACTTTCCCTGCAATTCCCAATTCCCCAATTCCCCAATTCCCAATTACCCAATTAGGAAATATGCTGACTTCTACTGATTTTAGCGGCTTGTTAAATCAGCGGTTTTTCCAAAATTTATTGCCTGTCCCTGCTACTAATTCTCTGAAACTGGGACACAGAACCCCGGATTTTGAATTGCCGGATCTCAATAATGGTAAATTGGTACGGCTATCTAATTATCGCGGCGATAGGCCTGTGGTTGTGGCTTTTACTCGGATTTTTACTGAAAAGCAATATTGCCCCTTCTGTTTTCCTCATATTAAAGCCTTGAATGAAAACTGGGAAAAATTTGCCGATCGCAATATAGAATTATTGATGGTGACAAGTACCGACGAGCGGCAAAGTCAGATAGTGGTTAGAGATTTAAGCTTAAAAATGCCACTGTTGAGCGATCCTAGTTGTCAAGTTTTTCGCGCCTATCAAGTCGGTCAAGCTTTAGGAGCGCCTTTGCCTGCTCAGTTTGTTTTGGATGCAGATGGAAAACTTCTATTTAAACATTTGTTCTCCTTTATCGACCACAATGCTAGTGTGGAAACTTTGCTAAAATCTATTCCTCAGTAAGCATAAATAGTCACCGCCAACTTGCTATTGGGAGGTTCATTACGTCGATGGCACCGTAATTCGCGCACACCAACACGCGGCGGGTGGAAAAAAGGGGGCGATGACACAGTTGAGTCTCTAGCTTTCCCAGAATTGAGGTTAACAGCCGAACAGATTTTTCGAGCCGGTCTGCCTCCGACCGAGCCGAGCTAGAAGGAATGGGGGCTATTGATGCCACTTGGTCTAAGTTTCGGACAACGCGCTCAAAATACGGCGGGGCAGGCCGAAATTAACGCTTGGGGAGAGCCCTTGAACTATGGTAAGTAGAAGGAAGAAGGCCCTTCGACTCCGCTGGCTGAACCGCTTCAGGAAGAAGATCGATGTGAAGAATGCTCATACAGCAAGCTTTTTAGCCACCTGTATCTTACGTTTAATTAAGTGGACTTACTTAGCTGCCTATTTCTTACTAGGAGGAATCTTCTCAATACTAATCAGCGCCTCCATCACTGACTCCACAATCGGTGCCGCCACAGTCCCTCCCGATCCCCCCTTCGGCTCATCAATCACTGCCAAAACCACATACCGAGGAGCCTCCACAGGCATAATTCCGACAAAGCTAGTAATAATCGCCTTGTTAGAATAACCACCACCACTAGCCTTTTGAGCCGTACCCGTTTTCCCTGCAATTCGATAGCCGGGAATCTGTGCAGCCTTCCCCGTACCGCCATCCACAACAGTTTCCATCATCTCTAACACTTGCTTAGTGGTTTTAGGTGAAAAAACCTGCTTCGCTACAACCCTCGGAAGCTTCCAATAAGCTTGACCTTCGCGATCGAAAAGTCCCCGCACCACATGGGGAGTTACCAACTTTCCACCATTGGCCAAAGCGCCATTAAGCTGCACTAATTGAATCGGAGTAATTGAAAAACCTTGGCCAAAAGCAGTGGTAGCAACTTCCACCGGAGAATTGATAAATTGCTCTCGATTTTTGAGCTGACTGGTTACTTCAAATGGCAAATCAGTACCTGCACTTTGTCCTAGTCCTAGTTTTTCTAAAGCTTGATAGTAAAGAGAAGATTTCATAGTTCTCATAATGTGTACCATCCCCACATTACTAGAATGTTTTAAAATATCTGTCACCGTCGAAGGACCCCGTGCCCCTGCTGACTGATAGTCGGAATTTTGAATCGGCCAAATACCCATGTAAATTCGACCTTCATCGTTAAACACGCTGTTAGGTTTGACAGCACCAGCTTCCATGGCGATCGCCACATTAATTGCTTTAAAAGTCGAACCAGGTTCGTAAACATCAGTTACAGCCCAATTTTTATAACGTTCCAAACCAAAATTAAAATACTGATTGGGATCGTAGGAAGGTTCGGCCACCATCGATAGCAACTCTCCATTACGGGCATCCATCACAATCACTGTGCCTCGCTTCGCCCCATGTTTCTCCATTTTTTCCTTCAGAGCAATCCGGGCTACCCGCTGCAAACGGCTGTCGATCGTCAATTGCAATTTCAAGTCATCCAACTGGACAAATCCCGCCGTCAGTCGATCGGGAAGCCAATGCCCATCGATCGACTTGCTAAATTGAATTGACGGCATCGATCGTTCCAGCAAATTCTGCTGACTGTATTCTACTCCTGCTTGCCCCTTCCGCTCTCCATCGACATAACCCAAGACATCCGCTACCAATTCCTGCTGCGGGTAAAAACGCTGCTGTTGTCGCACCAATTCCAACCCATCAACGGGACTATTTTTAATCAGCATCCGCCCCACTCGATCGGCAACTTCTTGAGCCAAGGAATCAGCGATGGTAATACCACTTTCGGCAAGATTAAACTTTTGCAGCAATTCAGTTTCCGCAGTATTACCAGGGCTCACTTTGATAGGGAGCATGGGAGCCAAGGAGGCTGCGATTTCGGCTTTGGTGTGCTTGAATAACTTTGGGTGAGCATAGAGCGTGTACACCTGTCGGTCGATCGCCAACACATTCCCATTGCGGTCAATAATCGGGCGTCTGGGTACAAAGGGCTTAGTTTTCAAAGTTTGTTGCTGCTGGGCCTGTTTTTGCAGCGCTGGCCCTCGCGTCACCTGCAAATAAAACAAATTCACCGCCAGCCCCAGCCCTCCTAACATCAACACCGCCCACACCGCCCACAAGCGAAACTTGCTCAGTTTTAAGCGATTTATAGGTTGCCGAGGGGGGCTACCAGGCTTGCCAGAAGTAGCAGTTTTGGTTGGTTTAGCCCATCGAATGCGATCGTCCGGCTGTTTTGAACCTTTCGAGTTCGGCGATCTGTAGCGGTCAAAACGAGGATCGTAGCTCATAAACAAATAAGTCATTAGTTAGTGGTTATTGGTTATTGGTTATTTGTTGGTTGTTTGTTGTCATAACCCATAACCAATAACCGATCCCCGATGCCCCATTCCTGATTAATAACCCAGGGGAGTTTCCACAGTACCTGAACCCTGGGCTCCTGGGGCGGGAGTTGCTGGGGTCGTCCTTTGGGGCGATCGACCAACAGGGGTCGGCGGCAAGAAAATTGTCTCCCCTGGCTTCTGTGGGGCCAAACCCGTTGCTGGATTTTCCGCGTCTTTAGCCAGTTGGTGTTTCAAGACTTCGCTGGCGGCACTCAACTGCTGTTCTCGGAGGCGCAGAGTTTCCAGCTTTTGATATTCTTGACTCCAGCGTTGCTCGCCGTAGACAGTCAAGCCGTAGACACTTAAAGCTCCACTCAACAGCAGAATCACTGCCACAGAAGAAGCTCGTTGGGCGCCCAGGAGCGATTGGAGCCACGCCGGATGTACGCGATGATGCGGCAGCACTTTGAGTACAGATGCTTCCTGCCGAGGCTGTGTTTGAGCTGTTTCTGCTGGGGAGTAGTTCGGTAATACTGGCCCTGTTTTTGCCCGCCTCCGTTGAGCAATGGAAGTAACTTTGCTGTTGGCAGACCCAGAGGCGGGTTTGCGAGCCGCTTTGCGGCGAGAATCCGTGGTTCTGATAGCAGCAGTCATAGAATTCACCAATACTTGACTTAGGTTAGGATTGCTTTTGGAGCGATCGGATATTCAATGGTGGCAATTGGAGCTAGATCGGTTATCCTTGCCAAGGATACCTCACAAACCAACTAACCCATCCTATCACTGGTCTATTTTCTTGCTTCTTTTACCGGAAAAAGAAAAATTTGCCGTCTTAGGATACCCGGAAGTAAAACAAATCCTTGAGCCGATCGGCAGTAAGGCAAGCTATACTTCCTCACTATAAAACGCTGTAGAGGTCAATCATCAGGATACCTCGAAGCCAAGTTCAACATATCCTCAATGGGTCTGTTGTCAGCCCACAAAATAATCTTTGATTTGATGTGGGAATATGTGACTAAATGCAGTATTGTAATCAACGAGCGAATCATCGCTCGATTCGTGCCAGCATTGGTTCTCCAGTAAACCATTCCCTATCTGTAGCTGCTCTACCAGAGTGTTACTGATAGAAGCCACGGAATCTCGCCGGGAGCGATGAGATTTCTGATTTTACGGTTCAAAACCGCTCACTCGTTTTCATCCCTGCTCTAAACAGACAGGGTTTCCAACCTAGGAGATTTTTTATGAACAAGGGATTAATTCGTCTGACTTTGGTACTAGGCTTAGCCGCCACTCTTGGCGCTTGCGCTGGTGAAACTGCCCCTACCACTACTCCTTCCCCTGCTGGTGAAGCCAGTCCTCCTCCTGCTTCTGCTCCAGCACCAAAGGAATCTCCAAAGACCGCTCCAGGGGCTGAGAAGTCTCCAGGGGCTGAGAAGTCTCCCGCAGCTGAGAAGTCTCCTGCTGCTAAAGAATCGGCTTCTCCTGCTCCTAAAAAGCCCTAACCACGGCGATCGCGGAGTACAGCCCCAACGGGCCTAGCCTGCTGCTAAAAAATCGTTCGCTGCTCACATTTTTTTATCACACTGGTCTGGGCCTGATGTTGGGTGTTGGTTTTTGTCCGATCTCGAAGGGACACTGGATGCAGAAACAATTCTGAACAGATCTCTTGCAACCCAAGTTTGGGTAAATTAATTTAATTAAACGTCAAATACCAAGGAATAAAAACCTTGCTGTATCAGCATTATTCGTCAATTTATAAATACGATCAGCCTGCTGCTATTTTCCTGATTGCTTCTACTTAACGCCGATAAGTGGCTGTGCCAACAGGAAATAATTTAGACGTAAAGATCTATCTAAAATCGATCTAAAAACTTTAATATCGCAGTTGCATTACCACAAAAAAAAGTAAAAGTCAATAGTATTTAGAGAAATATACAAATCTTTCAATTTGTTTTAAGATTTTGATACTTAGATATTAGCCCCTAGCAAAACCAAGCTCAAAAGCAGGTGAAAACACTTGACCGACAGCCGGGGTCAGAATGCGATCGGGCCAATTCAGGCTGATTCAGTGGTAGGATAAGCAAGAAAAAATGTAAAAAAATGTAAAGTACCACATCGAGCAAAGTTTTTCTTTTCAAAACAATTAAGTAAAGTGATTGAGGTAAGTAGTTTTATGCCCGCGAATGTCCCATTTGAACAGATTGACCGGATTGTGGGGAATCAGCACCACGATCCATTTGAAGTGCTCGGCCCCCACGCGATCGAGGAAAACGGCAAAAAAATCTGGGCCGTCCGAGTTTATCTGCCCAATGCGGATGCGGTATCGGTGGTGTTGCCAGCATCGAGAACGGAACACCCGATGCAGTCAGTACATCACCCTCATTTTTTTGAATGTGCGATCGAAATTCCAGAACTAGCTAACTACCAACTGCGAGTCAAAGAAGGAGAACACGAACGTTTTATCTACGATCCCTACGCCTTTCGATCGCCCAAACTCACAGAATTCGACCAGCATCTCTTCTCAGAAGGTAATCACCACCGGATCTACGAAAAACTGGGAGCGCACCTCACCGAAGTAGAAGGCATCCCTGGAGTGTATTTTGCAGTTTGGGCACCCAATGCGCGCAACGTTTCAGTTTTAGGCGATTTCAACTATTGGGACGGCCGCAAACATCAAATGCGGAAGTCCCAAAACGGCATCTGGGAATTATTTATTCCGGGACTCGATGCGGGAACTCACTACAAATATGAAGTGAAAAACCAAGACGGACATCCCTATGAAAAGTCAGACCCCTACGGCTTCCAGCAAGAAGTACGACCGAAAACAGCATCCATAGTCACAGACTTAAACACCTACAGTTGGAACGACAGCGCTTGGATCGAAAAACGGAGGCAGACAGACCCCCTGACACAGCCGATTTCGGTTTACGAATGCCACATAGGTTCTTGGCTCCATGCCGCCAGTGATGAACCTTCAGTGTTGCCAAATGGTGACATAGAAAGGCGAGTCCAAGTTTCTGAACTTAAACCAGGAGCCCGGTTTCTGACTTATCGGGAATTAGCCGATAGACTAATTCCTTACGTCCAAGATTTGGGATACACTCACATCGAAGTTCTGCCAGTAGCAGAACATCCTTTCGACGGCTCTTGGGGTTATCAAGTGACGGGCTATTTCGCCCCAACATCCCGCTACGGCAAACCAGAAGATTTCATGTATTTTGTTGACCAGTGTCACGCTGTGGGCATTGGTGTACTGGTGGACTGGGTGCCGGGACATTTCCCCAAAGATGGACACGGTTTGGCTTTCTTTGATGGAACTCACTTGTACGAACACGCGGACCCGCGCAAAGGCGAACACAAAGAGTGGGGAACCCTGGTATTTAACTACGGCCGCAACGAGGTGCGGAATTTCTTAGTATCCAACGCTCTTTTCTGGTTCGACAAGTACCACATCGACGGGATTCGGGTAGATGCGGTGGCTTCCATGCTGTATTTGGATTACTGTCGCGAACCGGGAGAATGGCTGACTAATCAGTACGGTGGTCGGGAAAATATTGAAGCGGCAGATTTTCTGCGGCAGGTGAATCATGTAATTTTCAGCTATTTCCCAGGTTCACTGTCTATCGCGGAAGAATCTACCTCTTGGCCGATGGTCTCTTGGCCGACCTATGTAGGTGGCTTGGGGTTCAATCTCAAGTGGAACATGGGTTGGATGCACGATATGCTCGACTATTTCCACATGGACCCTTGGTTCCGCCAGTTTCACCAGAACAACATAACTTTCAGTATGTGGTACAACCACAGCGAGAATTTTATGCTGGCGCTATCCCACGATGAGGTAGTCCACGGCAAGGCTCACATCATTGGGAAAATGCCAGGAGATGAATGGCAAAAGTGTGCAAACGTGCGGTGTTTGTTTACTTTTATGTTTACTCACCCCGGCAAGAAAACCATGTTTATGGGGATGGAGTTAGGTCAGTGGCAAGAGTGGAACGTTTGGGGAGATTTGCAGTGGAATTTGCTGCAATTTGAGCCTCACCAAAAGTTGAAGCTGTTTTTTAAGGATTTGAACAATCTGTACCGCAGCGAATCAGCACTTTATAGTCAAGATTTTGCTGAGGATGGGTTTGACTGGATTGATTGCAGCGATAATCGGCACAGCGTCGTCGCCTTTATACGTCGAGAATCGGATAGTGACGAGTTTGTGGTGACAGTTTGCAATTTTACGCCGCAGCCACACTCTCATTATCGCGTCGGAGTGCCGGAGGCGGGTTTCTATACGGAGTTGTTTAACAGCGACGCACGGGAGTACGGTGGCAGCAATATGGGCAATTTGGGGGGCAAGTGGACTGATGAGTGGTGGTTCCACAATAGTGCTTATTCGATCGACTTGTGTTTGCCGCCTTTGGGTGTGTTAATTTTGAAGCTCGATCGGGCAAAAACAGCAGCAAAATCTCAAGAGTTTTGATGACGGTTGACAGTTGACTGTTGACTGTTGTTAGTGGCCGAAATTAGGATACGGCAGTGCCCATTGGTGTCAACTTAACGTCAAACCTAGTCACAGATTGCTGTTTGACTATTAAATCTAGATCCGAACGAGCCCCCCGCAACGATTCGGGGGGACAAGATTCCGATCTTTCGTCCCCCTTCCCCCATCCCCCCTTGGGGGGGGCAGGGGGGGGTGGGGGGGCTAGGGGGGGGTGGGGATGCGAGGGGGATCTAGACTTAGGTAAAAGCGACATTTATCAAGGCTTTCAGTCTTAAGTTGACACCAATGGGCAGTGCCGTGTCCCAATTCCCAATTCCCAATTCCCAATTCCCAATTCCCAATTCCCAATTCCCAATTCCCAATTCCCAATTCCCAATTCCCAATTCCCAATTCCCAATTAGCAAAATTAAATATTCATAAAAAGCTTGCAGCGTACACCAAGCTAATCCCGCTTGACCGTCAAGAAATCCGCCTAGTAGAATATACATATAGAAAAAACGCACAACTGGTCGTAAAGGCAAGCGCAAAGAAAAATCTTTCAATGCACGGCGTCTTTCCACTTCTGAGGCTCCAAAAAATAAATCCCACCAATTTACTTGACCCGCTTCTAGTTGACGGAGGGTTTCGGCAGCCTCGTCACTGGAGTAGCGGTTGTGCTTTTCAATCCAGCGAGAAAGACCTTTGCTGCAAGTATAGTGAGGGTAGGTTTCCTTCAGGAAGTGAGTCGGACCATTGCAAACTTCCCGTTCCGTGTGGCCGTAGTCACTAAACCACACTTTGTCTTTGCGAAACAGACGCATTTGATAGCGGGGATATTGAGTGCTGCGGCGAATCCAACGATCCATAAATATTACTTTTTCAGCGACGTAATAGCCTATATATTCTTGACTTTCGATCGCCTTTAAGCATTCAGCAAACAGTGCAGGTGTCATTCGCTCATCTGCTTCGAGGATGTAAACCCATTCGTACTTGCATGGAACTTCTTGCAACATCCAAGTCCGCTGACGCCCGTGAGTTTCAAAAGCGTGCTGCACTAAGAGCACTGGGTAGCTCTGGATAATCTCAAGGGTACGATCGCTGCTGAAAGAATCAACCACAATGATATCGTCACAAAGCAGCGCCGATTCAATGCAAGCGGCGATATCAATCTCTTCGTTGTAAGTCAGAATATAAATTGAGAACATTCCCAGTTGTCAGTAAGGGCAAACTATAGCAGAAGGAAGAAGTCCGATGGATGTCGGCACAACAGCGATGTGCAAATGTAACAAAATCAATGGTTTGAGCAATTAACAACGTCCTAACTGCCTCAGCGGTTGCTATATTAACCAGATCAAATATTTATTAGAGATGTCTCTACCTGCGCGATCCCCGCTGTTGACTGGTCAACTCTTGTGGCGGCCGAACCGAGGAATTCCCATGCTTCTCAATCCAGTCCAACCAACAGTAATGTAACCGATCGCCAAGAGTAAACTGCTGATTCCCGTCTGCAAACTAGAATTTCTCGATCGAGTTCTCAACTCTTTCTCTTTTTGTTGCTTACGAGTCTGAATTTCTTTGCGGGCCTGGTTAGGAAGTTCTTGGGCTTGCTGTTCCAGAAATTTGTCTAGGGCTTTCGGGTCATTTTTTGACTCCTGAAGCACAGCTTTCAATTCCTTGGGAACCTCTGGACTCTTGAGTGCTTGTGCCATTTTTCCCTCATCTTGCAGGAGGGCTGCTATCTGACTGCGGCGCTGGCTTTTAAGCTGTTCTATCTGAGCTTTGAACTGATCGCTTTTAATTTGGGCTTCCAGTTGACCCTCAGCTTGTCCGGCTTCTCTATCGACTTGAACCAGGGCCTCCTTGAGTTCCAAACGAGTATTGTTGAGATGAAGTGGCACCAGACACAGATAAATCAGGCCTAGGAAACTGGAAACTAACAGCGCCCAGAATCGTAAATCCAGCCAAATATTTTGGCGTTCGATGGAGACTCCAGTGCTGGTGTCCACCCAAAAGCCAGTCATCAGTAGGGCTATACCCATTAAAGGAATAATTCCCCGGTCAACTATCTGAGTTGCCGCAGCCAACTGCCACCCTCTATTGAGAATGTCGGAGGTTTCTCCCGGTAGTGACAGCACAATGCAGTCGAGCAAAGCAGAGAGAATCAAGATAATCCCCACTACTTTGAGAGTGCGAGCGGCTACAGAAGAAAATTGACGGCTATTAGTTGCTTTCATACAAATATGCGGTAAGTGGGAAACGAGGGAGTTTAGATCCAAGAAGAAAGTGACACCAGCGGTGGGAACCGCCTAGTCAGTAGCAGAATGGAGGGTAATTCACCCCTCATACCTTTGGGCCTACTCCCTTGCGGAGAGATGCGATCGCGCCTTTGTGATGACAGTTTTAGGGGCCCAAAGCACGGTCTGTGTTACATAGCAGACTATGAACCAGCAGCAACAGATCTCTTGATTAGCTACCTATCAAGCGGGTGTATTGACTCAAATAACCTAGTGAGTTAAGACGCCAGACCCGTCATTACGGCTGGTTTGATTGCTCCGGCGAGGGAGCGTATCATGAGACCTGTGTAACAGAGAATTCCTGTTGGATAATTTTACACCGTTAGATTCAAGGCGGTAGTGGAGTAGATTTTGTTGCACAAGTTAAGTTATTTTCCACCAAAAGAGCTCGTTCCGACACCAGGCTCGACTTTTTTATGATTGTTCTTGACTGCGGTTTTGGTACAGAGGTGTTCTGGACCGTTGCGGTTCCAGCAGCTTTTGACTAGCTTGGGTTGGCGCGGTGGTGTCGAAAAATAATGCACACAGGACAATAATTTGAGAATTTTCGGTTATATTCAAACTTCCTTTATCGAAACAATTTCAGCAGTCCTGTGAAAGATTTTACCGACTTGCTCAGAGCACCACAAGTCTCGGGAGCGGATCGATCGCATAAAACTCAGACTTAACTTGCTTTTTTATTAACAAAAATTCTCTCTATTTTTAAATTTCACTTAAGCTCTCGCCTGCAAATTATAACTTACTAATTATTAGGCAATTGAATAATTAATTTTTCAATTTAGCAAGTGCTATTTCTCACTTTTGCTGGTAGGATGGTTCATCGCTGTTCAAACTCGCTGTTGGTGGAAACAATGATTTCTGGTGTTTATAGGTTGAAAGAACTTGTTGGTGCGATCGCCTCAAATCCGGCTCAGTGGCGTCCCCTCGTCTTTACCAACGGCTGCTTCGATATCTTACACGCAGGGCACGTCCGCTATTTGCTGCAGGCTTCATCCTTGGGGCGCTCCCTCGTGGTGGGATTGAATAGCGATGCTAGCGTACAAGCCCTCAAACCCCAGCAGCCGGGATTACCAGCGCGCCCCATCGTACCAGAGGAACAGCGAGCCGAAGTTTTAGCAGCTCTCAAAGCCGTAGACGCCGTAGTAATTTTTCCCGAAACTACCGCCATTGAACTGATCGCGACTCTGAAACCAGATATCTACGTTAAAGGAGGCGACTATCAAATCGAAACACTACCGGAAGCACCTGCGGTTTTAGCTTGTGGTGGCAAAATTTCCTTAGTTAAAATAGAAGTTCCGAGTTCTACCAGTGCGATTGTAAAACGCATTTTGCAGTTATAAAATACAGCAATAATAGGCAAACACTTATCTTATTTATTTGTAAAACATGACTTTCATCTCCCTTCAATACGCCCAATTTTTGCTAAGTTTGTTAGTTGTTTATTGGTTAGTGCCACTGCGATGGTGGCGACTTTCCATCATGGTAATTGGTAGTCTGATTTTTTATGGTTCGCTGCAAAGATGGTACATTCCTCTGCTGTTAGTAGGTACTCTATTTAATTATGTCCTGGCAATGGCGATCGGGGAACCTCTGGATTGGCGGATTGCTAACGAATCTTGGAACCGCCGCCGTTGGTTGCTGCTGTGCATAGGAATTAGCGTGAATGTATTGCTGCTTCTAGGCTTTAAGTATGTGCCTTTTTTCTTAAGTTCCCTAGGCAATTTGTTAAATTTACCCGTGGCTTTAGACAGTTCGGACTGGGTAAAAACCCACGTAATTGCACCTCTAGGATTGAGTTTTTTTTGCTTTGAGTGTATTGCTTATTTGATAGACGTGTATCGAGGTGCACCTGCGGCAAATTCACTGCTGCACTTTGCTGCTTACAAGTTGTTTTTTCCAAAACTAATTTCCGGACCAATTACTCGGTATCATAACTTAATTTATCAACTAAAATCCCAGAAATTTCCCACAGTAGATCGCATTGCAGAGGGACTGTGGGCGATCGCCTCCGGTGCAGTAAAAAAAGGGCTTTTGGCTGATAATTTGGGAATTTATGTAGATTTAAGTTTTACCAACTTGCAGCGTGCGGGAAGCGAAGATTTGTGGCTGACAATTTTTGCTTACGGGTTGCAACTTTATCTCGACTTTAGCGCTTATGTTGACATCGCGCGCGGTACTGCTTTGCTGCTAGGTTGGTACTTGCCACCCAATTTTGATTTTCCTTATTTTAGTGCTAGCATAGGCGATTTTTGGCGGCGCTGGCACATGACTTTAGGGGATTGGCTGCGGAATTATTTGTATTTTCCTTTGGGGGGTTCGCGGGTTAGTTTGTGGCGTACTTGTCTGAATTTGTTAATCGTCATGTTAGTGGCTGGAATTTGGCATGGTGCGGCTTGGGGATTTATTGTTTGGGGGGGGTTACACGGTTTGGCTTTGGTGGTTCATAGGCTGACAGATGCGGTGTTTAAGCGGTTGCGAATAGATTTTTTGTGGGACAATGCGATCGGCTTTTTCATCGGTTGGCTGTTAACTCAAGCTATGGTTTTTGGTAGTTGGATATTTTTCCGTCTTCCCGATTTAAAAGACTCTGGATGGGTAATTTCCCATTTGTGGGGACATCCTGCTGATGTCCAGTTTGCACATAAAGTTTATGTGGAAGCCATGGGTTTGGAAAGAGTGCAGTTAAGTTGGATGTTGGGGGGCTTGGCGGTGGCGATGTTGATGAATTATACGTTAATTCGGGGTTTGAAGGTGGAGTTGAATTGGCCTGTGAAGTTGATGTTAGTACCGCTTTGTTTGTATGCGGTTTGGGTGTTGGCACCGGAGGGTGGTTTACCTTACATTTATTTTGATTTTTAGAGGATGGGAAGGAATAAGGATCGGATTTATGCAAGGGGGGTAAAAAACCTGGTTTCTCCATCAATATTTCTGTTAACAAATCAGGATTTATTAGAGAAACAAGTGTAACTGCTCACCGCAACTGCGTTGCGGTATACCCAATGGTGGCTCATAGCTGGCTAGGGAGCAAATGTGGCAAGGGTTTGAATCAAAACGATGAAAATAGAGTATAGTAGCTCTCATGCCCAAAACAGCCGTACCGATCGACTCGAACGCCGTGCAGATTTGTTGGTATCTACTTTGCAAAGTTATATCGCGGCAATGGGTGGAGAGTTGTCATTTGTCGTAGAATTCAAAGATAGACCTCCCGTAAAAATTACTGGATTAAAATCGATGTTTGAAGAAAGCAGCTACACTACTAATGGAGAGGAAGAGTGCGGTATTCAAAGTTAATTTTAGTTATTCTAAGGTGCGTCAGTGGGCAGATTTTTTTGCTCGACTTACTTAAGAATTTTGCCCCGCTGACGCACCCTACGGACTAAATGTCTAGTTCTAACTGTTTCGCTTTAACTTCCATTTGTTTTTCTGCTGATTTAACCACTTCAAAACTCAGGCGAACATCTAGCCGTTTTTTCTGTTCTAAAATATCCTTAATAGTAACAATTTGTATTTTATCGGAACTTTGACTCATATATTTACTTTGATATATTCCTGCTGACTTAGCAGTTTTAATCATGTCCTTAGTTGGCTCTTTCAAACTGATAAAAATACCCAGGGCTGCTTGTTCGAGGGTAATTGTCCCTTGCAAATCGCGGATGTCTCCTGATTGCACCTTCCCTGACTTGACTTGCACGATAATCTTTTCTGGTTCATCTTTGTCGCCTTGAAAGTAAGCAATGCCATCTATTCCCTTATCTGCACCTTTCTTGGCGTTAATAATTGCCCTATTATTAGTATAAGTAAGCACTGCCCATTTTTCAAATTCTTTGCGAGTGCGATCGTCTTTTTTGTTCGCAAGGGCAACTGCTGCTTCCATGTCTTTAGGAATGCCGTTTAACTTAAGTTGTTCAAGTACACCTTTCCCAAAAGAATCCTCAAGGCGTTTGAGAATTAAACTAATACTTTGATAAGTAATGTCAATTCCTATCCATTGGCGGTTGAGGCGTTGAGAAGCACAGACGGTAGTACCGCAACCACAGTAAGCATCTAAAACTACATCGCCTTCATCGCTGCTGACTTGAATGATTCTCTCTAAAATAGCTAAAGGCTTTTGTGTGGGATAGCCAAGTCTTTCTGCTGACTGTGATTGAATGGGTTTAATATCATCCCAAATATTCTGTAATGGCGTACCTGACATTTCATCAAGATAGCGTTTGTATCGTGGTACTGTTCCCGGTTTAGTCTGAATTACTCGCCCTTCAACAATTAACTGGTTCATGTTTTCCTGACTGTAACGCCAGTAACGCTTAACGCCCATAACTTCGTAGTAAGGATTACCTTTTGCTTCACCACCAGGGCCAGTCAGGTTGTCAAGCTGATAACGCCTACCATCAGCATCAACATACTTGTAAAATTTTTCTACATAGTCTTGAGTGTAGTCTAGAAAGTGAGTATTAAATTTATAGTGCTTGCTTTTAGTATAGTATAAAATCGCATCAGTAATATTTCCGTAAGCTTTGCGACCTTGTTTAGTATCGCTGTGAGCATTTGTACGTTTCCAGACAATTTCATTGATAAAATCTCCTCCCTGCGGACAAAAAATCGCATCTAATACTAATTTTAAATAGTGACTAACTGTAGAATCGCAATGCAGATAAAAGCTACCCGTAGGTTTTAAGACTCGATAAATCTCGACTACTCGCAAAGTCATGTGTACCAAATATGCTAATAAACTGCCTTTGCTTAAGACTTTTGTTAAACCAGCGATTAAATCAATACTTTGTGATGTAAATTTACCTTGGTAATTTTCCAAGATTTCAGCTAAACCTTGATTTGCATAATCATCCCAAGTCCAAGTGTCAATAAAAGCTTGTGCTTGGGCTTGGTCTTCCTTGCCAATGTTATTATAGATTTGGTTGTAGTTGCGTTTTGAGTTAAAAGGCGGGTCAATGTAGCATAAATCTACTGATTCATCTTTGATGTGTCTGCGTAAGACTTCGAGATTGTCACCGTAAAATAGTTGATTTACCATTTTCGCTATTTCCTTTAAATGGCTGGTATAACTCGTGGTTATGTCTGTATTTGACAACAAACATTTAATTATACTATAGCAATCCTTGCAGGAGTCGTAAATATTTTTACCCCACCCCAACCCTCCCCTTGCTAAGGGGAGGGAGTAAGAAATTCACAAATGATTTAGGATTGCTATAAATATTGTTATTCGATCGACTACTGGCTATAATATGCTATGTAAGGCATAATTTACCAAAATGACATGGAACATCGACTTTCACTCTGATTTTTACTCTGAGTTTACCGAATTCCCCACTGATGTCAGATTAGAGCTTTTAGCAAAGCTTACACTGCTACAAGTATTTGGTCCAAACCTGAAGCGTCCTCACGTCGATACTCTCAATGGTTCTACCTACACTAATAGGTCAGAACTTAGGTTTCAGGCGGCTGATGGAGTTTGGCGAGTTGCTTTTGCATTTGACCCTAGCCGCTCTGCGATTCTGTTGGTAGCTGGGGACAAATCTGGTAGTAGTGAGAATCGATTTTACAAGCAACTAATTAAGATAGCAGATAGTAGATTTGCTGACCATTTGATTAAGTTAACGGAGCAACAAACAGATGACAATTAGCCTGAAGACTATTATAGAGAATTTGCCTCCAGAACAACGAGCAATAGTCGAAAAGCGATCGATTGAATTAATGGCGGAAGAAATGACATTACAAGACTTACGGAAAGCCAGGAAATTTACTCAGATACGCATGGCAGAATTATTAAATATGCGTCAAGAAAATGTCTCTAGACTCGAACGCCGTGCGGATTTGTTGGTATCTACTTTGCAAAGTTATATCGCGGCAATGGGTGGGGAGTTGTCATTTGTCGTAGAATTCAAAGATCGACCACCAGTGAAAATTACTGGATTAACATTGATGTTGGAAGAAAGCAGCTATACTAATGGAGAGGAAGAGTTTTAATTGACTAAACTAAAACCTAATTTTGCCAGATGTCTATTATTCAATCTAAAATCTAAAATCTAAAATCGAATGACCGCACAAACCCCAGTACAATTCCAAGACAGTTTCGACATCATCGTAGTTGGTGCCGGACACTCCGGCTGCGAAGCCGCCCTTGCCACTTCTAGACTCGGTTGTCGCACCCTTCTCCTCACCCTCAACCTTGACAAAATAGCATGGCAACCCTGCAATCCGGCTGTCGGTGGCCCGGCTAAAACTCAACTGACTAACGAAGTGGATGCACTAGGCGGGGAAATTGGCAAAATGGCCGATCGCACTTACTTACAAAAACGCATCCTCAACTCTTCGCGAGGCCCTGCTGTGTGGGCGCTGAGAGCACAAACAGACAAGCGGGAATATGCCGCTGTGATGAACAATATTGTCGAAAATCAAGAGAATTTGACCATCCGGGAAGCGATGGTGACAGACTTAGTTTTGGGCAAAAACGAAGAAGTAATCGGAGTCGAAACCTACTTCGGTGTCGCCTTTGAATGCAAAGCCGTAATTCTGACCACAGGCACTTTTTTAGGTGGCACAATTTGGGTGGGCAATAAGTCGATGCCAGCCGGACGCGCCGGAGAATTTGCCGCCGTTGGTTTGACCGAAACTCTCAACCGTTTGGGCTTTGAAACTGGCAGGTTGAAAACTGGAACTCCGGCAAGAGTTGACAAACGGACTCTCGATTATACTAACCTAGAACCGCAGCCCGGAGATGCCGATGTCCGCTGGTTTAGTTTCGATCCAGAAGTTTGGATCGAACGGGAACAAATGCCTTGTTATCTAACTCGAACTACGCCAGAAACTCACCAGTTAATTAGAGACAATTTGCACCTTTCTCCTGTCTACGGCGGCTGGGTTGATGCGAAGGGGCCGCGCTATTGTCCGAGTATTGAAGATAAGATTGTCCGGTTTGCGGATAAGGAAAGTCACCAGATTTTTATTGAACCAGAAGGTAGAGATATTCCTGAACTTTATATCCAAGGTTTTTCGACTGGTTTACCGGAAAGTTTGCAATTGCAAATGTTGCGGACTTTGCCTGGTTTGGAAAAGTGCGAGATGATGCGCCCAGCTTATGCTGTGGAGTATGATTATTTGCCGGCAACTCAGTGTTTTCCCACGCTGATGACTAAGAGGATCGAAGGTCTATTTTGCGCGGGTCAGGTGAACGGTACGACTGGCTATGAGGAGGCGGCTGCACAGGGGATTGTGGCGGGGATTAATGCGGCTAGATTCGCGAAAAATCAGGCAATGATTGTGTTTCCTCGCGAGCAAAGTTATCTGGGGACTTTGATTGATGATTTGTGTACAAAGGATTTGCGGGAACCTTACCGGATGTTGACTTCGCGATCGGAATATCGGTTATTGTTGCGATCGGACAATGCTGACCAACGCTTGACTCCGCTAGGTCGGGAAATTGGTTTGATTGGCGATCGACGTTGGGAGTTGTTCGAGCAGAAACAAGCTAATATTGTAGCAGAGAAGAAACGCTTGTACTCGACGCGGGTGAAGGAACACGAGGATCTTGGCAAGCAGATTTTTGCTGAGACTCAACAATCGATTAACGGTTCGATTACTCTGGCTGATTTGCTGCGCCGTCCTGGTTTTCACTATGTCGATTTGGAACGGTACAATTTAGGCGATTCTAGTTTGAAGTTGGCTGAGAAAGATGGTGCGGAAATTGATATCAAATATTCTGGCTATCTGCAAAAACAGCAAAATCAAATTGATGAAATTGTGAGACACGAACGCCGACAATTACCGGGAGATTTGGATTATATGGCGATTACAACTCTCTCGAAGGAGTCGCGGGAAAAGTTGACTAAGGTGAGGCCGCTGACTATTGGCCAAGCGTCGAGAATTGGTGGGGTGAATCCGGCTGATGTTAATGCTTTGTTGATTTTTCTGGAAGTGCGAAATCGCCAGCAGCCCGCGAGTGTGGGAAAATAATCGGATTTGATAGACGGCGTGGGGCTCAGAAACCGGGTTTCTTCCTAAAATCTCGTGAGGATGCGTAAATTATCGCAGAAACCCGGTTTCTTGGATGGTTGGGCGATCGCAATTAATAACGTAAATGAATGTATTAATATTAACCTTGGTACATTTGCGAATCAAAGATTTCCATGTCCTGATGTGAAAACACAAAAAATAATTACTTGTCAATTAGAAGAATTATCCTTTGAAACCCAACGCCTGGAAACCATCTACCACCAAAAACTCGCAGTCTTAAAAAAACTCAAACAATCCATCCTGCAAAAAGCCTTCACTGGCGAACTCACCGCAGACACCGCCAACGAGAAAACAAAAGTCGCTAAGGAGAGAATTGCTACATGATTACGCTTGAAACCCTTGAAAAATGGCTGCTTGCACCCGCAGAGACAGAACGGCTGGAATTCAAAGAAGCCAAACAACAGTTTGATTCAAATAAGCTGCTGAAATATTGTGTAGCGCTGGCGAATGAAGGAGGCGGTTATATTGTTTTGGGCGTTACCGATAAGCAACCTCGCCAGGTAGTAGGTTCCCTAGCTTGGTCAACAGCAAAGGATTTAAACAGGATTAAGGCATATATAGTTGAGAAACTGAGATTTCGGGTAGACGCTACAGAATTGCAGCATCCTGATGGTCGAGTGCTAGTGTTTGAAGTGCCAACCCGTCCTGTAGGTCGTGCATTAGACTATGAGGGAGCCTACCTGATGAGAGCGGGAGAAGATTTGGTGCCGATGACACAAGATGTACTCAAAAATATTTTTGCTGAAGACCAACAAGATTGGTTTTCCCAAGCCGCCCGATGTAACGCTAGCCCTGACGATGTAATTGCCCTACTATAGCGGTTCTCAAAAAAGTGAGGTATGCCCTATGCCCTATGCCCTATGCCCTATGCCCTATGCCCTATGCCCATGAGTACCTCATCTTTCTGAGAAATTGAAAGATTGGAAAGCCAATATTTAATCAAACAAACAGCACAGGGTTGGACAATCACCAACCTAGCCGCCATCCTGTTGGCAAAAAAACTGGATGCCTTTTCCCATGCATTGGCTCGCAAAGCACCCCGTGTCGTGATCTATGAAGGTATTAATAAGTTGCAAACCCGCGATGACAAAACGGAAAACCGGGGATATGCAGTTTGCTTTAAATGGTTGGTAGATTTTGTCCACTCAGCAGCACCACAAAATCGCTTTATCGAGGAAGTTGTGCGCGAGGAAGTGAAGATGTTTCCAGAACAAGCACTACGGGAACTGATTGCTAATGCGCTAGTACATCAAGATTTTCTAGCTACGGGCGCTTCAGTAATGATCGAGATGTATAGCGATCGCATCGAGATATCTAATCCTGGCATCCCGCCCATTAAGGTAGAGCGATTTATTGATGAATATCGCTCCCGCAACGAACAACTCGCCGATGTAATGCGACGTTTCCGTATATGTGAAGAAAAAGGCAGTGGTATTGACAAAGTTGTAAGCGCAGCAGAGATATTTCAACTACCCGCACCAGATTTTCGAGTAGGTGAGACACGCACCACAGCCATGCTGTTTGCCCATCAGGATTTTGCATATATGAGCAAAACAGACCGAATTCGAGCCTGCTATCAGCATTGCTGCCTGCGGTATGTCACTAATCAACCTATGTCTAACCAAACCCTACGGGAGCGGTTCCGTCTAAGTGATTCGCAAGTAGCAACCGTTTCTCTGATTATAGGAGCTACCAAAGAAGCTGGCTTGATCAAGGCTGACGAATCCGAATCAACCTCTACCCGCTATGCTCGCTATCTCCCTTTTTGGGCATAAAAGTGTTTTAACGCAAACCGAGATGAGTCACTCTCAAAACCTCAAACCCTTGCAAAATCATCAAAAAAGTGCTTTAACGCAAACCGAGATGAGTCACGCTCGAAGCCTGAAACCCTTTCAGAATCATCAAAAAAGTGTTTTAACGCAAACCCAGGCAAGCAAAATATGAACGAATGAATCTACCGAAAAAAATAGCAACTGTAGCCCTTTCTTTGGCTTTGCTGGCGTCAGCAGGATTGAATGTCTTTCTCTACCAACAATGGCAAAAGTATTACCTGCTATTAAATGCTACGGGACTTGACCCACTCGGCCTCAATTCCTATCCTAATTCAGCAGAAAAGACACAACAACCGGTCATTGTCTTTTACGGCGATTCACGGGCTGAGAGTTGGCCGGCACCAGATACAATCAAAAATGCAACGATCGTCAATCGTGGTATAGGTGGTCAAACTACGGCGCAGGTGCTGGGACGTTTTCAGCAGCACGTAGCCTCGCTGAAGCCTAAGATAATTGTGATTCAAGTTGGGGTCAACGACCTCAAGGCAATTCCTCTGTTTCCAGAACAAAAAGAGGCGATTATCCGAAATTGTGAGACAAATATAGCAATCCTAAATCAGTTGTGTAATTTTTGTAGGGGCAATCCCCCCGTGGTTGCCCCGCTTATGCTGGGGTAGGCACGGGGGCACTACCCCTACACGCAATTAATGACGTAAATGATTATATCAAAACCCTGGCGGGCGATCGGGTAATTGTATTGGATAGCAGTCAGGTATTGGCGAATTCCCAGGGGATTGTCAACCCGAAATACAGTCGAGATTTTCTGCATCTTAACTCGGAAGGCTATGCAGCACTTAACAAGGCAATTACTGGTATATTGGTGCCCTAGGATAAGGCTGTCGCTCTGAAAAACATATCTAGCAAAAGCTAAACCACTGAAGATCAAAGTTGAATGTTAAAATATAGTAGAATTCCTTACCGTGCTTGAATTCCAGTTATGGCTGAAAAATTAACAGTTAAAAACTTTGCTGGTATCACAGATTTGGAGCTTGAGATCAAGCGAATAAATATACTGATTGGCCCCCAAGCCAGTGGTAAAAGTGTTTGCGCCAAACTGCTATAAGTTAAATCTGTTTGTTCTAGGGCTTGTTATTCGGTTCGCAGATCACGCACAGAAGAGATTGACCTCTATGAAAGCTAAGGAATTTGACCAAAAATTTGATGAGGCGGAAGACATCACCCAGGTACTTGACTTGTCAAAAGCCAAACGTCCCCTCTCTACTCACAAAAGGATCAGCATAGACCTGCCCGTTTGGATGATTGAGTTAATCGAGAGAGAAGCCAGCCGTTTAGGAGTAACGCCCCAGACAATTATTCAAACCTCGCTAACTGAACATTTAGCCGTCAATAACCCCTCGTGAATGAAGCCGAAAACAGTTATTATACAAAAGCTGGTTGCGATCGCGACATGAGAAATCAATAAAGGCGATCGGAACGAGGTTATCTGTGAGAGCAAAAAGTATCGAAGGCGACTAATTTCGAGCGTTATATCCTCTGTTTGTAAGCGTTTATAGTATTTGGGCTAGGGAATTGACAAAGAGCAAAATCATGAACTATGTTAGAGACATGGATGCAATCGACATTCAAAAAACTGTGAGAGTTATGCAATGACTGAGATCCAGGAAAAACACTACAGCCAAATGATGTCTTTCATCGAAATAAATAGATGGTCATTTTCTGAAAAAGTAGAAGGTAATTGTCAGCGAATTGATGTTCAAAATGGCAAGTTTACTAATTGTGTGAAGGTTTATGGAACAGGAACCATCCAGATTCAAGGTTGTGAATCCAAATTAAGGGATGCACTGGTCAAAGCAAAAGAAGCGATCGAAAATGAGGAAAGCGTTGGAGATATGCTTCCTTTTGAGATTGAACGATTTCCAGAACTTTTAAAGGAAAGAGTCCCTGCTATAGATCCTGTAATTGTCCGATTTATTGAGGAAGCAATTATTACATTGAAAGCTGGCTCTAACTTAGGTTGCGCTTTCTTGCTTGGTGGTGCATCTGAAAAAACGATCTATTTATTAATAGATGCCTATAAAAAAGCCATTAAAGACGAAACCTTAAAGAACAAGTTTGTATCTAGAACCTCTGGGAAATTTATATCTAAAATTTTTGATGAATTCAAGCAATCATTTAAGAGTTCCAAAAACAAACCTCAAGGTTATGGGTGGACAAACGATATAGAAATCAAGATTGAGCAAATATTTCAATTTTGCAGGATATGTCGTAACGAAGCAGGACATCCACACCTACCACCAAATCTAGATAAGGGGGTTTTGCTTGCAAACATGGGACAGTTTGTTAAGTATGTTGAAGACATATATGAGTTGATTGCTTACTATGAAGATCATGAAGTAGAATTATAAAGTTATATCTTATGGTATCCAAGAAATACTACGCTGTTTTCAAGGGTAGAAAGACAGGAATATTTTCAAGTTGGCAGGAGTGTGAGGAGCAAATCACAGGCTTTAGTGGTGCGCTTTATAAATCCTTCAAGACCAAAGGTGAAGCAGAAGAAGCGCTAGATATTGCAAAACAAACTTCAATATTTCCCCAACAGCCTGAAAAAAGGAAGCGACAATCTGTCAATCCAAACGATATTGCTACCGACGCAATTATAATGGATAGTGTTTGTGTTGACGCTTCTTGCTTAGGCAACCCTGGTCCTGTTGAGTACAAAGGTGTTCACACAACAACACACGAAGTAATTTTTCACAAACGCCCAATACCTAACGGGACTAATAATCTTGGGGAATTCTTAGCTATTGTTCATGCACTAGCACATCTTAAAAATGAAGGAAAAGATCTACCTATCTATTCTGATTCACAGACAGCTATTCTTTGGGTTATAAACAAGAAAGTACGAACAAAGTTACAACGAAATGAGAGTAGTGAGGAAATATTTAATTTGGTAGAACGGGCATTGACTTGGCTGGAGAGTAATGACTATGCTAATCCCATCCTTAAGTGGAATACTGGTTCTTGGGGCGAGATTCCAGCAGACTTTGGTCGAAAATAGCACATAGACTTAAAAACCGAGAATTTCTCTGATAACACTCTTTAGATCCGCATCAGCAGGGCGTTTGGCAAACTGCTCATGACTGTAAATCCAAACCAGTCTAATTGTACAATGAGTTGCATTAACCAACTACATCAATCTAATTTGCCCCGAAGCCCCTTTTGAAAACCTGATTTCCAGCTTATGAAATGTCCAGTCTTCCGGTAACTGAGTTTTTCCGGGTTGAGGTTCATTGCGAGAGTTGTTGGGGTATTGATCGTCTATCAAATCTTCCAAAGTTTTTCCAATCAGCGCCACAAAGCTATCTCTGTGAACTTTTGCAAGTTTCTTGAAAGAACGCTTGAAATTATCGGATGCTTCAATCGAGAAGGGAGTTGAGCCAGTCATACACTTCTCCTTTGCCAATACGATTTAAGGATTCCGAAGCAAACGCATTATTCACAGTTGCAGACATTGCTAGTTCGTATGCAGCGCGATCGCGTTCAATGCGATCGAGCTTTTGATAACCTAATATAGCAGGCGATCGACCTAAGAGGCAAGCATTCATTCCACATGACAAACCTTAGTAGTATTAAAGCAATCATATACAGGAGATTGCAGGTTTATGAGGTACTATCAATATCCCTGTAGGGACACGGCAGTGCCCATAGGTGTCAACTTAAGGTAGAACCAATAGTCCGACAGGGGTTGAAACCCCTGTCTCAAAGCGCAAGTCCTCTTAAGAGGACTAAAGAACTCATTAGTCCTCTTTAGAGGACTTTCGCTATTAGCCAGGGACTTCAGTCCCTGGCGGGCTTTCGGCTTAAGTTGACACCAATGGGCAGTGCCGTGTCCCTACAAGAACTATGTACATCACATACCTGAAAAGTGCTGTATCAGTGGAAATACGGACTATGTTTTAAAGTTCTAGCTAAAGCGTGGTCATTATCGCGCAATGCTTCATAAAAAAACAAAACTTCTCCGTGAATACCACAAGAACGGTGGTAAGCAATCACCTCTAACAACAGTTCGGGAGTTATGGACGAGCCGATCGACCAATTGCTGATAACTGTTAAAATCACGGCGGTAGAATTGCGGATGAATCATATCCACCAACCTTCTCTCAACCCAAGCTTGAGAATCTTGCAAATATTCCACAAGTCCCCATTCATAAGGACTTGGCGACATCGATAGCAACAAATCGGGATTAATCGCTTTCAATTCTCGGTACAATCGAGCCACAAACTCAGTAATTATATCAGCGCGCCAGTGTAGCCAATGTTGCTCCCTAGGATTGGCTGGCGGTTCTCTCCCACACTGTTGGCGATAGTTTTCGGCCGTTTTGGCATCATAACCACCTTCGCATGGCAGTGCAATGCGATCGTCTCCTTGAACGCCATTTACGGCATAGTTTTTCACAACTTCCAGCATCAAACCTAGCAGAAAGTCCTGCACTTCCGAGTCGAGAGAGTTCATCCACTCGAAATTATTCTTTTTCAGCAAATTTCCAGTGTGATCGCGCGCCGCCCACTCTGGTTTTTTCGCCAGCAAATGACCACCATTGAGATTGTAAGAAGTCACAAAACCATATTCAAACCAAGGAATGACTTTTAAACCGACTCTATTTGCTTCAACAACTAATTCCGCTAAAGGGTCACGGCCTTGATAGCGGGAGTCAATTTCCACCCCAAATTGTTCCCGCATAATTTGAGAAGGATAAGCCGTAAAACCTCGGTTCCAAACTACAGGAAATACTGTATTAAATCCTGTATCGGCTAGGAAATCCATTGCTTCTGCAATTCGTTGTTTTGAAGTGAGAACTTTGCAGTCAGTGCTTGGTATCCAGACACCGCGCATTATAATTTGTTATTTGTTATTAATTAATATCAAATGAACCGCGAAGACGCTAAGGACACGAAGGAAGAGAAAGAAGGAGATGCAGTTCTTCCTTCGCGCTCTTCGCGTCTTCGCGGTTCGTTCAAATAAATAAAATTTCTTGTGGGGCCTTAGCAACGGGCTAGAAGCCCGTTCCACAAGAAATTTTACTATCCCGCCACGCCTGACAACTGCTCACTCAAAGCTGCTTTCAACAGTTCCACCTTGTCAGTTTGCTCCCAAGGTAAATCTAAATCAGTGCGTCCGAAGTGACCGTAAGCTGCCACGTCTTGATAGAAACGGCCGCCTCTTTCCGCAGGCAAATTCTGCAAGTTAAATGCTTGAATAATCCCCGCTGGACGCAGTTCAAAATGCTGCTTCACAACTTCCAAAAGGCCATCGTCATCCACTTTTCCAGTGCCAAAAGTTTCGATCATCATGCTGACGGGCCTCGCGACACCGATCGCATAACTCAACTGCACTTCACACTTTTCGGCTAAACCGGCCGCTACGATATTTTTAGCCACGTAGCGACAAGCATAAGCCGCGCTGCGGTCTACCTTGGTGGGGTCTTTTCCAGAAAAAGCACCGCCACCGTGACGGGAATAACCGCCGTAGGTATCCACAATAATTTTGCGCCCAGTCAAACCAGAATCTCCTTGAGGTCCGCCGATCACAAATTTGCCGGTGGGGTTGACAAGGAAGCGAGTTTCTGCATCTGGTTTGATGGCAATATCTGCAAACACGGGTTCGACCACAGCAGCCCAAAGGTCTTCTTTAATTTTGGCTTGAACTGCGACTGTTTCGGTAATGTCGCCGATCGCCTCAGTGTGCTGGGTAGAGATTAAGATCGTATCTATGCCCACAGGCTTGCCGTCTTCATAAACCACGGTAACTTGGCTTTTGCCGTCGGGACGTAGATAAGATAGCTGACCGGTTTTTCTGACTGCTGCGAGTTGGCGGCAAATCCGGTGGGCTAGGCTAATCGGTAGTGGCATCAATTCCGGCGTTTCGTTGCAAGCAAAGCCGAACATCAAGCCTTGGTCGCCTGCTCCAATGGCGTCCAATTGTTCTTCGCTAGATTGTTCCCGAGTTTCCTGGGCTGTATTCACCCCTTGAGCAATATCGGGAGACTGAGCGTCAAGAGCCACCAATACCGAACAGCTATTGGCGGAAAAACCGTTATCTGCGTGGATGTAGCCAATGTCGGCTATTTTTTTCCGCGCTAATTCTATGTAATTTACCTGGGCTTTGGTGGTAATTTCTCCCGTCAGCAGCATCAAGCCTGTGTTGACAACAACTTCAGCGGCGACGCGACTTTTAGGGTCTTCGGTCAGTAAGGCATCTAAAATCGTATCTGAAATTTGATCGCAGATTTTATCGGGATGGCCTTCGGTAACAGATTCAGAGGTGAACAGGTAGCGGCGTGACAATGATTATTTCTCCTTGTGATGTTTTCCAGTTTAGTGGAAGCAGGGTTTGATTTTGAGCAAAGTGACACTACTATAGCAAATTCATACTCCAAGCTCGATCGACAGATCCAAATCTTTAAAGATTTGCCGCCTTTTTTTTATACTATTGAATAATTTTAACCTCTCAAATCTCAAACCTAAAATCGGCTGACTGGTATATTTTGGAAGACAGCCCAGTAGCGAACCACAGCGATCGCATTGATTGGTATGAGCTTACGCATCTAATTATTTATCAGGGTCTCATCTGGCACCACAACTATGCAAGGAATCCCCAAATCACCAAATTTCATCCAAAGGGTTGCAGACTTAGAATTTCCCGGTGGCCCCATACCCCTGGACTCTCGATTTTATATCGATCGAACCCCAGCCGAAGCGCGAGCTTGTGCAGAAATTGGCAAACCCGGAAGCTTGGTTCGGATTAAAGCCCCCAGAAAAATGGGCAAAAGTTCTCTGATGCTACGCATAATTCAAGCGGCACTAGCGCGGGGATACCGCACTGTCACCGTAGATTTTCAGCAAGCGGATGAAGCTGCTTTTGGTAGCTTAGATAAATTTTTGCGATGGCTTTGTATCAATGCAGCCAGACAACTCAAACTCCCACCCAACTTGGATGATTTCTGGGATGAAGATATGGGCAGTAAAGTAAGCTGTACTATGTATTTTGAAAACTATTTACTAGCAGAAATAGAAACTCCCATTGTCTTGGTACTCAATGAAGTCAATCGAGTATTTGAACGTACAAATATTGCTCAAGAATTCCTGCCACTACTGCGTTACTGGTACGAACAAGCCAGACTAATTGACACTTGGCAAAAACTCCGCTTAGTGGTAATTCACTCAACAGAAATTTATGTGTCTTTGAGTTTAAATCAATCTCCTTTTAATGTAGGATTACCCATTAAATTGTTGGATTTTACTGTCGAGCAAGTCCAAGAATTAGCGCGACGATATGGACTGGACTGGAGTGATAGCTCTCCAGTTCAGCAATTAATGAAAATGGTAGGAGGACATCCTTATTTAGTCCATTTGGCTCTTTATAACTTAGTAAATCTGTTACAAGATAACCTCCGTAATTTGCCAGAAGAGGCAGGTAACTATCCGGCACAAACAGAATTAGAACAACTGCTAAAATTAGCTCCTAGTCAAAGCGGAATTTATAGCGAACATATCCAAATTCAGTCGAGAATATTGCAAAAAAATCCCGCACTATCAGAAGCTTTTCAACAGGTAATAAATTCTAATAATAGTATTTATATAGAGCCTTTAATTGCTTATCAGCTAGACAGTATGGGCTTGGTAAAATTAGATGGAAATAATTGTGTAGTGTCTTGCGAATTATATCGATTGTATTTTAAAATACACAATTTGTCCGAGCATAAGCCAAGGGCTCGTCTTGAAGATTTACAGCAAGAAAATGAAAGGCTACAAGCTTTGGTGAACGTGGACGAACTTACTCAAATTGGGAATAGACGGCATTTTGACAGTTGTTTGCGGGCGGAATGGAAGCACATGAGTCGTGATGGTTCTCCGATATCTTTAATTTTGTGCGATGTAGATTATTTTAAAGTTTATAATGATACCTATGGACATCAAGCTGGAGATACTTGTTTGCGATCGGTAGCTCAGGCAATTGCTCGATCGCTAAAGCATCCTGCTGATGTGGCTGCTCGGTATGGTGGCGAGGAATTTGCGGTGATTTTACCTCGGACTGATGCGTCGGCTGCTGGGATAGTTGCTGAAACAATTAGAGCTAATATTAAATCTTTGAATTTGGTTTTTAAGCATTCAAAAGTTGCCAATTTGCCGAATCCTGTGGTAACAATTAGTTTGGGAATTGCTAGTGTTGTTCCTGGGCCGGAGAATGATATATCAACGCTGGTATTAGCGGCTGATGAGGCTCTTTATGATTCTAAAAGACAGGGGCGCGATCGGGCTACTCTGAGTACGCTGTTGAATTTTAGGTTTGCATCTTAATCAGCGTGATGTCAAGTTTTGAAGCAAAAAAACTTGACATCATATCGTTTCCGGTTGTATCGGAATGATTAAACCTGACTAGAACACTCTTGACACAGAGAAAGAGAAGAGAGAAATCATGATTCCGATGTCAACGGATTTGACATCACGCTCAGGGACTATTTCATATATTCAACCATCTGCTGTTCCAACTTGGCCAGCAATGTATCGACATCCGTCGCAGCTTCTTCAAAACAAACAGGAGGTTCCGGCTTAGGTTCAAATAGAATCAACTTAATTTGACCTTCTCCTATGACCAAAATAGCCACTTCTTTCTCAGGCTTGTGAGCGTTCAAGACCCCTACAACTTCCTGAATATGACTTCTAACTTGACGGTTCAACTCCTCAACCGCCTCTTTTTTACAATACACAAAACGCGCAGTTTCTGCAATATCAATTGCCAAAATCTCCTCGCTTTCCTCACCCCTTTCCAGAAATAGCCCCCAAGCCAAAGCAGCCAATTCATGTTGATGAGCTTTCACAAACTTATCTAATTTGCGACTCCAGCTATTTTCGTTTGGTTTAGACTCAGGGTGATCAAATAGAAACATTTTCTCTTCTTGCTTATAGAAACTAATATCTTACGGTTATTTGTTACTGGTTATTTGTTATTGGTTATTTGTTATTGGTTATTTGTTATTAGAAGAGTGTGAATAACTAATGACCAATGACCAATGCCCAATGACCAATGCCCAATGCCCAAAACCGCTGCGTTCTTATTTTATACCAGATTGGACGCGCCAGAGCGACGCATAAACCCCATCATTTTCGATCAGTTGTTCGTGCTGTCCCGATTCTACCACCAGCCCCTCATCCATCACAAAAATGCAGTCAGCATTACGCACTGTGGAAAGACGGTGGGCGATCGCAATTGTAGTCCGATTTTTAGTAATTCGTTCGAGCGATCGCTGAATAGCCGCCTCCGTCTCATTATCCACCGCCGAAGTAGCCTCATCCAGAATCAAAATCGGCGGATTCTTCAAAACAGCCCTAGCAATAGCAATCCGCTGTCTTTGTCCCCCAGACAATTTTTGACCCCTTTCCCCCACAATTGTCTCATAACCATCGGGCAATTGCACGATAAACTCATGCGCCTCAGCAATTTTTGCAGCATCTATGATATCAGAATTAGTTGCATCGAAACTGCCATAAGCAATATTTTCTGCCACCGTACCATGAAATAAAAATATATCTTGACTCACCAATCCGATCGCACGACGCAAATCTTTTAAATTCAGTTTAGTTAATTCAATCCCATCGAGAGTGATTTTACCATATTGTACCTCATAAAGCCGCAGAATTAACTTCACCAACGTACTTTTTCCCGAACCAGTAGGGCCAACTATCGCCGTAGTTTTTCCTGGCATTAGTGTCAATGAAAAATATTGTAAAATCGGTCTTCTTTGATTGTAAGAAAAAGTCACATTTTTAAATTCCAGCGCCCCCTTAATCGAACTGATGGGCAATCGAATGTCTCC
>RDXH01000355.1 GCA_004292745.1 Oscillatoriales cyanobacterium
TAAAGTGAAGGCATTACCACGAATAAGCTGGAGGTAAAGCCAAACATAATTAAGGATAATGGCAGCCACCAAATTGTATAGAATGAAATGTATTGAAAAGATTCTATAAGTGGTTGCACCCAAGCAAAACTCAAAAATCCCACGATGGTCACAATGGCGACAGGTAAAGCGTAAAACATCAGCAGCGTGGCAGCCCAAGTACCAACCAAGAGCATTAAACTATGAAATAGTAATTGAATCCTGGCACTATTTTCTTTTCCTATTAATATAGTTAATATAAACGGTTTTGGTTGATTTGGAAACCCCGATAATTCCGAGCTACTATTTTCGGTTTTTCCCAGGTATCCGTAAAGAATTTCTACTAAAAACGCTCCGATACACAAGGCTATAGTAGCGATTATTACAGAGCTGGCAGGAGTAAGTTCTCGCAGTAGAAACAACCGAATTAAGCAGAGCAAAAATAGTGGCGCTTCCACTCCGTAAAACAGTCGCATTAACTGCAATGGTTGCTTTATTAAATACCTGGCTCCGATGATGGTAGAGATTGTAGGTACTGCAATTAGGGTGGTGAGGGTTAAGGAAAATTCCAGGGGGATAATTCCGTCTATGGTGGCTTGAAATAAGGGTATAGCCAGAACTGGTAAAATACCTAGATAGACAATTGACAAAAATGTCAGGTTCCACAGCCAAAATATTGACTGAAATATTATATTAAGTGCGAGTTTGAATTTCTTCATTTTTTTATCCTTTTAAGCTAATATTGACGGCATCGTGGACAGCAGTAATGAAGTTTTTGATTTCCGAATCTTCCGGTTTTACATAACTGTCAAAGAGCATGGAGACTAACACCCAAGTTTGATTTTTGTGACGAATATCGCTGGTGATGCGTGACAAGAAGTTATCTGTTGTTCCTTGGGTGGATTGGAGCCAGTATGCGGCGGAGAGTTGGTTGTTTTTGAGAGACAGCCAGCGGGCTATCACCTCTGATGTTAGCTGTTTTCTTTCGATGCGATCGACTGGAATGCCACTAGCGAAAAAACATAACTCCGGTGCGTGATATGTCTGCCAAGATGTGCTAGCAACTGTCAGCAGGGAACCATGCAATTTTCCTGAGACAAATCTGATTTTTTCTGTCTGTGTTCCAGGATAATTACCAAAGAATTCTTGTTCCCTGGGGTTGAGGGGGATGGACTGGGATTGAATTTGTGGTGGAAGGTGCAAGGGGGCGATCGCCACTTTGGCACTTTCTAGATGATATAATTGAGAAACCAGCCCCATAACGACCACTAGGCCAATTACTCCGAGTGGGGCTAAAGGCTGATTCCTGAATATTTCTGAGTCGTCTTTTTGGGAAAAATTACTTACTGGTAATTCGGGAATTTTGGGAATTTTCTGCAACATCAGCCAAGTCAAAAAACAAGCAGAGACTAATCCCACAATTCCCAGGGGTACGTGCAGAATTTCCGCATACATTTGCTGTTGAAAAAATATGGTAACTAGGACTAGCACTGCAACTCGTGCGGCATTAGCCGAAACTAACATTAAGAAGTTAGCAGCCCATAATGCCAGCCATTTTAAACCCAATTTACGACTTTCGATCCAAGTCGCTGTCAGCAAAAATAGCGTCCCGACAAATAAGGTTTTAATGCCGCTGCAAGGTACGTCAACATGGGCGATGCCATTTTCTAACACGATGATATCGTAGGAGGAAATAGCTCCGATTTGCAACGCCGAGAGTAATTGTTCTACTACTTGTGCAGTTATCGCTCGCGCTGGTAAACCTAAACCGCTACTCAACTGACTGTTGAATGGTAAAATACAAGCCAGTAAGCCTGCAACGGGCAAGTTTTTTTGCCAAAAATGGGGTTCGGAAAACAACCCGTATAATCCATAGGTTCCTAGGATAAACAGCAGTACGGTGATATGTTGGATCTCAATTATGGACTGAAGTGCGATCGAGCAAATGCCGGCACCCAACATCAGCAGCAGGGGATAGCGCCTCAAAACAAATTTTGGCATCGATGGGCGCGATCGCCCCGAAGTTCCAGTCGATCGCACCACTAATGCTACAATCAATAAACCAATTAGTATCTTGTAGAGAGTTGGTATCTCGACCAACGAGGATAACAGCCACTTAACAGCCGAGATATTTGCCAAAAACCAAGTGAGTGCGATCGCAGAAGGAGCTAGGAAAACCAAATTAACCGCAGGATGGGGACTGACAGAATCTGGGATACCAGAATCAGGAATCTTGGTGCGCTGCATGATACCGCTTGACATTCACGTTAGTGACATCTTAGCTCAGCAAAATTGGTAATGCCTAGACTTGTAATTTAAGTTTTGTCAAGCTTCTGTTTTCTCTACAGAGAAGCTAGAGTTATAATAATTTTAAGGGAGATAAAGGGAAGATAACAATGAGCGAAAAAAGTCCAGGATACAAAATTCTTAGTGATAACCGACAAGCGCGGCATCTCTATGAAATTATAGATACATATCAAGTGGGAATCGAGTTGAAGGGAACCGAAGTCAAATCAATTCGGGAAGGTAAAGCTAATTTGCGGGATGGATATGCTTTAGTCCGCAATGGTGAACTGTGGCTGATTAACGTTCATATTTCCCCTTGGAGAAGTGCTAGCAACTATTTTAATCACGAACCCCGTCGCACCCGCAAACTGCTGATGCACAAGCAGGAAATCCGTAAATTAATTGGTAAAGTGGAAGAAAAAGGTTTGACTTTAGTGCCGTTAAAAATGTATTTGAAAGGCGGATGGGTAAAACTTGATATCGGTTTGGGGAAAGGCAAAAAACTGTTTGACAAGCGGGAAGATATGAAGAAACGCGACGACAAGCGGGATATGGAACGCGCGATGAAGCAGTTTTAATTATAACCGAAGGAAGAAGGAAGAAGTCACCCCCCCAGCCCCCCCAAGGGGGGAAGTAAGAAGGAATAAGGAAGAAGTCACCCCCCCCAGCCCCCCCCAAGGGGGGGAAGTAAGAAGGAATTAAGTCTAAAAGCCTTGGTATCTCTCGTTCATAGCCAAGTCTAGTGATTGATTTTCTGCAACTCTCCTGATAGTCCCTCGGAACCCATGAAGGATTAATCTATGGTCCTAAAAAGCATCATAACTCTAAGTGGGCTGCTTTGCTCTTAATGCTGACAGTAGGGTTTGGTGGCTGGCAAATAGGGTTGCCGGAACTCGCATCCCTTTTTAATAATAGAGGATTTGAAAACTATAAGGCGGATCGATTGGCTGATACTCAAGAATCCTATCAATTAGCCCTGTCTTTAGATCCCAAAAACAGAACTGCTCTTTATAATTTAGGATGGCTGTGCGAAGAGGTACAGGATTTGGGATGTGCGCGAGGAAAATATCGCGAAGCTGCTAAATTGGGTTTACCTGCTGCTTACAGTAACCTGGCACGGTTATATATTCTTCACGATAAAAACTATCCTGCTGCTGTTCATTTGCTTTTGCAAGGTTTAAAATTAGCTAAGGACGATCAAGTCAAATATTCTTTGCTCAAAAATTTGGGTTGGGCTCGCTTGAAACAGGCTCGATATCCAGAGGCGCTGCAACATCTGGACGCAGCGAGCAAGATAGATAGCGAAAGAGCGGCAACTTATTGTTTAAAAGCACAAGTTCTAGAAGGGATGCAAAAGACGAAAGAAGCTCAACCTTTGTGGAAAATTTGTCTTAAGTATGCGGATTCTCAAGAATTGGATGAGGATATATGGATAGGAATGGCACGTCAAAGCTTAAAAGAGGAAAAAACAAAGAAATGAAACCTAATGTTTTGATTTCATCAACAATACTGGCAATTATAACTCTAGTGGATCTGAGTCCAGCTTCTCAAGCACTGCCAAGTCCTGTGACTGTTAAGTCCACGGTTAATCACGAAGTTGAGTTGTTTACGTCGAATTATTCGAGGCGGCCTTGTAGAGATACTGATGGTGGGCAATACGTGTGTCCCAGACTAATTATACCCCTGGATAGTGCAGAATAAAAGTTAGTTTCAAACAGTTTTTTTTAGGTGTGTACTTTGAATTTTATATCAACAGGTATGTAGTATGAGGTAGTATGGGATGTTGTCTGTACCATGGTATCGGAAACCCTATGAGTGCATCTCAATTTTACAAATATATTCGTAGGGGCGAAGCATGACCGCTGTAAATCTCTGGTTATCACTAATAAATTGTCTGCGGTCATGCTTCGCCTATGCAGAATCGGGATGCTCCCAACCGTATCCTATCAAATCTGTGAGTATCAGTGCATCGTGCATCTAGTCTTTTAGATCCAAGTCTTCGGTTTTCGGAGTCTCTGAAGTTGAGGGGAATTCTAGTCGAATGTTAATATCAATTGATACTGTACTTTGCTCAAGCCAACCTATATTAACTATTTTTACTAAGGCTTCTGTAGGTACTGAATTATTTAGTTTAAATTCAGGAGAAGACTGACTTTGATATCCGGCTTCCTGTAGCCGATCGCAAATATTGCGCCAATTTCCTACAGGTTCGTTAGGTACATCTGCGAGTTTTTTAACATATTGGTATAAAGTTTTACATAAATAAACCTCTGCACTTTTGGAAGTCTGAAGGAGTTGGCGGGCGATTTCGGCGGGACTGCAACCGGAAAGCAAGCCTCGGAGGTAGAGTTTTTCGGTTTCTGTGAGTCCCCGGCGCGATCGGGGAGAGATTTGCCGTTTAGCTTCTGCGAAAGCTTGGTAGAGCCTTTCTAAGTCCCAGTGTTTGGCGGCTTCGGCAAATAAGTCTTCTTTTGATGCCATTGTGGGTGTTGTGAGATGTGGCTAACGTTAGCATAACCGAAATTGCTAGTGTTTGTTAGTTGCTAGCTAGCTTTAGCTAGTGTAGTATTTTACCAACGACTAAATATATCAGTGTAAATATTTAGATAAACGGGAGGCGCGATCGCGATCGTTCAAGTTTAGCCTGTTTAGTTATCTCCAGTTAGGCAAACAGTTAGGTTTTGAATTTTACAAGAGGTATTCCAATGGCTAAACACAAAAAACACAAAGAAGTAGCTAAAGCCGCAGGTGCGGCGGTGGCTGGTGCTGGTGTTGGTGCAGGTGCGGTAGCTGCTACAGGTTTTACAGCCGTTGGTGTCGTTGGCGGAGGTGCTGGTATTGGTGCTGCCGCTGGCCCGATTGGTGCAGCAGTAGGTGCGTTGGCTGGTTTGGCATTTTACGGGATTAGCAAGGCTCTTTCTGACTAAACATTGACTTGCGCCAGGGACTTAAGTTTCTGGCTAATAACTAAAGTCGGTTGTTGATATTGAGCGCTTGTTGCAGGAGTCCGCCGGGGGTTAAAAACCCCCGTCTCATAGCTAAAGTCCTCTAAAGAGGACTAAATACTTAATGTACAAAATTTTCAGTCCTCTTCAGAGGACTTTCGCTGTTAGCCAGGGGTTTAAACCCCTGGCGGATAGGTTGGTAAGCGCACAATCTATATCAATTTGAACCGCGAATTTCTAGCTCTAACTTAGCCCGTCCCTCAACTAAAAGTGTCAATTTATGTCTTCTCAAGA
>RDXH01000356.1 GCA_004292745.1 Oscillatoriales cyanobacterium
AAAAGCATCTGATTCAGCAGTGTGGCGGTCAATTTCTTCTCGATTATCGTAATAGTAAGTCATGGCTGCATGAACCGAAGCCGGTGACAAATTATAATCCCTAGCGATTTCTTCTATGGACTCTCCCATATTAAGATACATTTGGGCGATGTGTGCTACGGAAATTCGATGACCCGCAATGCGTGGTTTACCACCAAGCACTCCCGGTGTAATTTCAATATACTTTGTGATGACTGATTGCTTAGACATAAAGCATCAAAGGCTCCTAATTGGTAATATTTAGAGCTATTTAATTTTAGCAAAAACAGACGAAGTACGATCGCCCTTTCGACAAAAAGCCTTAGAATAAGTAATAGCTCCTGCACTTTGAGGGTTTATAACAGTGACAACCATCACCATTGAAGTTCCCGACGAGCTCTCAGAGCAACTCGCACTCTTGGGCGAACAACTGCCAGAACTCTTGCGCCTGTGCGTCGAGCAGCCAGTATTGCCGTCCCGCACCTACCGCTATATTTTAAACTTTCTTGCTAGCGCGCCCACAGCGGAAGAAATCGCAGCATTCCGTCCCACTCCTGAGATGCAAGAACGCCTGCGGATATTGGTAACACGCAGCAAAGCCGGTGAACTCACGAACGCAGAACAACTAGAACTAGATGAATACGAGCGGATTGAACATCTAGTAATCATGCTCAAAATGGGCAACCTACCTTATCTCACCCGCCAATCTTGATTTGTGACTTATATTTCTGCCACCCTTCGCCGATATATTGAAGAACGCGCTTCCTACCGCTGCGAGTATTGTCTGCTGGGAATTTCTTTGAGTTTCTTCCCTCACGAAATTGACCACATAATTGCAGTGAAGCACGGAGGTACAACTGATGCGGATAATCTCGCCTTGGCTTGCTGGCGGTGCAACCGATATAAAGGGACAGACCTCGGTTCTTTCGATCCCCAGACTAGCGCTTTTAGTTTCCTGTTCAACCCCCGGACGCAGAACTGGCCCGAACATTTTACCTTAGATAATGGCAGGATTATTGGGTTAACCCCAGAAGGCCGCACAACTGTCAATTTGCTACAGCTTAACAGCGATGAGCGACTGGCCGAACGCAGGCGATCGCTCTCTAGTTCATAATAGGGCGATCGATACGCACTACGACTAAAGAAACCGGGTTTTTACCGAATCTGTTGGCTGCGGCAAAGTATTTTCGCAAAAACCCGGTTTCTGGGCCCTATGTGTTAATTAGTAAATAAACTCGGCTCTACATGAAACAAACTACCCAGAATCAACGCCTGCTCTTTGCTGAAATATCCCTCACCGTTAACCAATTGATATACTCCTTCTTCAGAGCCAATAATTCCCACTAAATCCGCAGGTTTTAGCGATCGCTGTTCCATCAAAAACAACAACAGTGAACGACGTGTAGCCGTTGCTCCCGGTGCGTAGTATTCTTGCTCAAATTTTTCAATCAATGCAATCAACAACTCATATAACTCATCTTCTTCAGGAGTGCGATCGCGACGGTGCATCAACTCTTCCACCATCACCAAAGCCTTTTCATTCTCAGCTTCATTTCTAATTATTTTTGGCTGATACTGAGACAATAACTCTTTGTATTTATCTGGATTAAAAATAAGGGTCATTTTTCCATTTTTCCTTATCATATTCAGCATGAGTAAAAATGTATTTGATATAAATTAACTGGCTTTCATAATCGATACTAACTATCAATCGATAGTTGTTACCTTTGATATTGAAAACCGTAAAACCTCCCACGGCTTCAGCTTTAGGGAAAACAGATTGCACTTCAACTAAATTTGACCATTTAGCTTTGCTAGAAATTTTAAACCAGTTATCCAGGGCTTCCCGACAATCAGCATGACTTTCGCTATATTCACGCATCCGTCGGTAGCTGATTATGTGCATATGTTATAGGCAATTTCAACTAAACTTTATCTTAGCTAAGCTAATTTTTTTTGTCAAGTAAGCGCGAAATGAGGTAGCTTATTCCCATTGTTCGAGTTCTTCTAATGGTAACGGTTCAAAAAAAGCATCACCGAGTTTTCCCGTCAGTAAACCAGGGGTGCGAGGCTGTGGCTGTTCTCGTCCTAATCCGAGGCGAAAGTAGTGAATCAAGTCATAGATTTCTGCGAGTTTGTCTTCGGGGATGTCTTGTAATTCTTGAACGATTTTCTGAATTAGCATAAATCAAACTCTCTGATTATAGATAAAGAGCAGTTTAGTTTTATTTTAGCAGTTATAATCGGTTTAGTTCCACAGGCGATCGCCCTTACGACAAAAAGTGCGCGCGTGCGGATATATCCCGTAGGGAATCGCCCTTTATAACAATCCCCAATACCCAGACTTCCCTACAACCACCTTGCTTAAATCCCAACCCTCTCATAGACATTGAATCATGATTAAACTGAAATTCAAGATATTAGCAACACTAGCCCTAATCGGTGCAATTGGCATAGAATGTACCAGTCTAGTAAAACCAGCCACGGCACAAACCGCCGCATCCCTAGCTTATCATCTCAGACAAACAGGTGCTAAAATGTACAGTGCTTCTTGGTGCCCTGTCTGTCGAAGACAAGCTCAATTGTTCGGAGATGCTTTCAGCCAAGTTCCATACATTGAATGTTTCCCCAACGGTAGAGACGGTGTATTTAATTCGCAGTGTCAGCAAGCAGGAATTGGTAGCTTTCCTACATGGGTAATTGGTGGTCGTAGTTATAGTGGCATGATGTCTATTGAACAACTAGCCAACTTTTCTAACTACGGTACACCTTCAAACACCAATGACAAAGTAAAAATATGTGACTATAAAGCCGATCTGATATTCTATGAGAGAAATCCTCAAATGTTGGGTCGGAAAATTTCTAGTAGTCAATCTAGTTTAGCCAGTGAATGGTCAGGAATTAGAAGGAATATTCGGGGATGTCAGTAACACACTAAATCCCTAGTATTTGTAGGGGCAATCCCCCCGTGGTTGCCCTAGCGATCGGATGTAGGGGCAATCCCCCCGTGGTTGCCCTAGCGATCGGATGTAGGGGCAATCCCCCCGTGGTTGCCCTAGCGATCGGATGTAGG
>RDXH01000357.1 GCA_004292745.1 Oscillatoriales cyanobacterium
AAAATAGTCGATAAATTTGTAGAAATTGCTTTGCTTCAAGAAGTCACAGGTTGGCAACGCAACAGACTTTATCGTTACAAACCCTATCTGGATCTTTTTTAAAGTAGCTACTCACTAATCAATCACGAAAAATCTGATTCTATACCATCAACTCAAAGTTAATATTTCTTTGTTGTTCGCAAATATCGCCCAGACTTTATAGATCGCATTTTTATCACCATACTGCTCATCACTAGGTGTTAAAAGGTGGGGCGCGAGTTCGGCAAATCTATCTGGATATTGAAATAGGATTCTGTAAAAAGTTCGAGTTGCTTTGCTTCTGCTTCTTCTATTAATTTCCCCTTCTGTTTACCCTCGCCAAGAGGTTTGACAAACATATTCTTAACTCGCTCTTCCAACAATCCTGTATATAAAAACCATGTGAGCATTCTACTGGTATAGTCCTGTGAGGTTTTAGTGCTGACGGACTTTTTAGTGGGAGATATATCAGCTATTAATTCCTGTAATCCCCATCTTGTCATAATTTTGCGATGCTCTAATTGCCTATATATTTCTTTAGTAACTACATGGTTTGTTAATCTACCAGCCAAATATTCAGCAACTTCATTTTCTGATAAATTCAACAAATATGGTTGAATTACTACTGTATCTCCTTGAGAAAGTACCATATTAAAATTTTCAAAATCCCAAATAATACTTTGGGTGGTTTTCTGTGAATGGTTGGTTAGTATACTTAATTCCTTAATAGTTATACCTTGTAAGTCTTCTTTTGTTAATAAATTAAAAACTTTTAATACAGTACCAATGGGATTTCGGATTCTATAGCTCAAGGTACTCTCAACCTCCGAGGTTTGAAATAGACACAACTGTAGGGGATTTTCCGGCTGGTAAAAACTGCGATTCAATTGGTATCTAAATTCTGGCAAACTACCTACCTGTAAAATAGGTAAACTCGGTAAACTTGGCTTGTTTAATCTTTCTTCTAGCTGATTGCGCTCTGATAAATCACTCACTGAGAGAATTGACAAACCAGAACCCTCAAACTTTTGAGGGTTCTGGGTGACAATGGCACTTACATCCATCTCAATTGCACAAGCTACCTCGATTGCAGATTCAAACTCCCTGATATTTAATGACCTTGCTTTGTCTTCAATACAGCGGTTAACAAGGCAGACTTTTATAATTTTTTTAATTTCAGAAACAACTTCATCAGCAGTTTGTTCATCCTCCAGCCTGCTTAAATGAAACCGGATTTGATTTAAACCGCTTTCACTTATGTAGCCCTGAACGTGAGGAAGTTCGAGAAGCTGCCAGCAATTTCTTGCATCTCCTATAAATTGACTACGATTTAGGAAAGCCTCCAATATGAGGTTTGAATCGACTTGAATCCGCATTATTCATATACCTCTTGCTTTTCAAACTCCCCCTTTGTTTCAGGATTAGCTGTTTGGGCGGGTTTGTCGGTATGTAACATCCTTTGAAAATCTTCTAATGTGCGCCGTTTTGGATTAGGCTCTGCGGGTTGAGTCTCTACGACATACTCGATCAAGTCTTCCGCGTTACAGCCAAACAGCTTGCAGACCTTGACAATCCTTTCTATCCATTCTATACCACTCCGTCCTTTCTCCCAATTGGCGACTGTGTTTTCCGTTACTCCAAGCAGTTGTGACACCTCTAACTGGGTCAACCCTGCTTGCTCACGGAGTTGAGCGAGCCTTGGGACTGGCTTTGTACGTTTCATAAGTCGTTTTTCTCCACGCTGATCAGAGTATAGCACAACTTTGCCCAAAAAACTTTAGACAAACACTTGACAACCTAAATTTTTTTGGGCAAAATACGAGTATCCCTAGCCGAGAGGCACGACCTCACAAAATCGTGTCGAGCTAAGGGAAGACAAGTAATCACCCTATGTAATGGAGCCAATTATGGGTAATCCCAGCTTTGACATATCAAGTTTGCAGGATTTCAAGCCAGCAAAGGCTCACTGTCAGAAATGCTACGGTCTGCACAAGGTCATCCCTCAAAATAAGAAGCAACAGATTCAGTGTCAAATTTGTGGTGTTCAATATGTTGTTCAGGGTCACTCCCAAATAGAGAAATTTCGCTCCCATTTCAAAAAGCGGGATCTTTACATTGAGTTGAATGACAATGTTAAACATATTGAGCGACTTGGATCTATCGCAAGTCGTTTACGGCAATACAAGCCCGATTATTCGCCTATCAATGGATTATTGGAAGGACTGAACCAAGCCCAAAATTTTGTCCATTTCACAACTTTTGGCACTTGCAAGGAGATTCTGGGCTATTTGAAGTACGCAGCACAGAAGGTTAAGGTGCGTGGCATTGTATCTATACCTTCAAACCAAGAAAATTGGCTTTTGCCTGAACTGGAAAACTACAAAAACGAAGCGCCGAATTTAGAAATTAGGATTGTTCGCAGTTCAAACTGGCAACAACTACCTCATCAAAAACTGCTGGTGATTGATGGTTTGGTAGCTTTCACAGGTGGCGCTAATCTCACTCTAACTGGATGGCGTAAAGCATCTCGGGGATACGATCGCGTAGAGGTTATAACTGATCTTGACAAGGTAATTGAACTACATAATCGCCTATTCTCACCCCGTTGGGCAGAATTGAGCAATTATGGCGACACGATAGCTATTGGTAATGAGCTGATTGACGATAATGCTGCTTGAAATAAGAGTGCTTGCCTTAGTATTCTTTGTCTGGCACAGGCTTCATGCCTGTGTCAAAAACAGTTTAAATTATTAAGTAGGTGGGTAAATAAACCTTAGTCCTCTTTAGAGGACTTTAGCTATGAGGCAGGGATTTAAATCCCTGACGGCCTAATTGTCAGCGAACCATATTACTTGACAACTACTGTTATAATACAGCAAGAGGAGATGAACAAATAAAATTATTGCGATTGAATAATGCAACCCATCCAAATTACCACATTCCAAGCTTTGCGCCGCAGTCTCGGCCTCATAATCAAAGCCGCACCGATCGAACTCCGCAATTTAATCATACTCAACATCGTTCGCGGTGCAGCCCCATCTGGCGTGCTTGTTTTAGATAAACTAATCATCGAAACCATGAGTTCTTTTGCAGCAACATCTTTGCGCGATCGCATTCAAGGCTTTGTCGAAGGACAAGTCCTCGAAAAAGTCGCCAATTTCGACGATATCGCCCTGTTTGAAAACCCCGAACTATTAAATATATTAGAACTTGCCAAAACCGGAGTTAAACAAGTACAGCAACTAGCCTTCACCATCAGCATGACAATCACGGGAATTTGTATCTTCATTCCCTCGATCGGCCTGGCTGCATCAATAGCTTGGTGGGTTCCTGTGGTGATGGTGGTTTCATCACTTCCCTCAATTCACATTGAAAGAAAATATCTCAAACTTATCTGGAGAGTTCAAAAAAAGCAAGCTAAAATCACTCGCGAGATGAACTTATCCGCTACGGTATTGACAGGGGAAGAATATGCTAAAGAATTGCGTTTGTTTGGCTTGCAGGAACTTTGGCTCAAACGTTGGAATGGTCAGTATTTGCAGTTTTTTAGCGAGATGCAGCAAGTGCGAAAAAAAGGAGCGATTGTTGTACTTTTGTGGTCGATATTTAGTAGAATAGGTGTAGCCTTGCCATTTGTTTATGTGGTGATGGGAGCTTTGGGAGGGCGCTA
>RDXH01000358.1 GCA_004292745.1 Oscillatoriales cyanobacterium
TGCCCCAAGCTTACGAAATTCCCAAGGAACATCAACGGCGGTTGGAAGATAGCGATCGACTAGAGGCGATCGCACTTGAAAATTTAGAGAAATATCGACACGGTTATTTTTCTGGGCCGATCGTATCCGTGTTAGATGTCATCAATGACAAGTCAAATTATCCCTACATTGTGATTTTAGGCGATCCGGGTGCGGGCAAATCTACTGTGTTACAATATTTAGCATTAACCTGGGCGCGATCGCCTTTAAATAGCGTAACATCTCTGCCGATTCCGCTGCTCATAGAATTGCGGATTTACATTCGCAACCTGGAATCAGGACATTGCCAGAATTTCCTGGAATTTTGCCATAAAAATTCTGGTTTTATTTGTGACTTGAATCAGCATCAATTACACGAACAACTTAAAACCGGCGAGGCTGTGGTGATGTTCGACGGATTAGATGAAATTTTCGATTCCGGGAAACGAGAAGATGTAATTACCGCGATTCATCGGTTTACCAACGAGTATCCGCGCGTGCGAGTGATTGTCACTTCTCGAATTATTGGTTACAAACCTCAACGGTTGCAAGATGCCCAGTTTCATCACTTTATCCTGCAAGACTTGAATCCCGCACAGATTCAGGATTTTGTGCAGCGCTGGCATGATTTGACTTTTACTGATGTTAGGGAAAAAGTGCGAATTAGTCAGCGCATGAAAAAAGCCCTAGAGTATTCATCAACAATTCAAGATTTAGCCAGAAATCCCTTATTGTTAACGATTATGGCGATTTTGAATCGCAGTCAAGAATTGCCGAGAGACAGGGCAGAACTTTACAATCAAGCTTCGCGGATATTGCTTTATCAATGGGATGTGGAAAGGTCTTTAATAGAGGATAGCAGGCTCGATCCAAAAACGATTGATGCTAAAGACAAGCAAGAAATGCTGCGGCGAGTCGCTTGGAAAATGCAAGCAGCACCTGAAGGGTTGGCGGGCAATATTATTAGTGCGGAAGATTTGGAGGATATTCTGATAAAATATCTGAAGGATAAAGATTTTGACCAACCGAGAAACCGGGCGAAGTTAATCATTAATCAACTGCGAACTCGGAATTTTATTTTATGTTATTTGGGTGCGGATAGTTACGGATTTATACACCGGACTTTTTTGGAATATTTCTGTGCATCGCAAGTGGTGAATCGGGTTCAGGCTTTAGAACTCTCTCTGGATGAGTTAAAAGCAGAAGTTTTCGGCCCGCACTGGGATGATGAATCTTGGCAGGAAGTTTTGTGTTTGATTGCGGGATTGATTGCTGGTAAGCTTACAGGGGAATTGATTCAATTTTTGATTGAGCAAGATGGGGAAGCTCAAAAGTTTACGAACCTATTTTTGGCGGCGAAGTGTTTGGATGAGGTGAGGGATAGAAAGGAGATTGCTGCCGTTGACAGTCAATTACTTAAACACTTAAAAGAGTTAACGAAGTACGATTTAAATTACTATTATGAACCTTATGAAGAAGATGCAAATCTAGTTAAGGAAATTCGCACTACAGCAGTAAGTGCGATTGCCTTTGCTTGGAAAAATAACCCGAAAACCTTACCTTGGCTCAAACAACGCGCTCAATCTGACGATAATTCGGATGTGCGAAGTGCAGCAGTTCAAGAATTAGCACGGGGGTGGAAAGATGACCCCAAAACTTTACCTTTCCTCAAACAACGCGCTCAATCTGACGATAATTCGGATGTGCGAAGTGCAGCAGTCCAAGAATTAGCACGGGGGTGGAAAGATGACCCCGAAACTTTACCTTTCCTCAAACAACGCGCTCAATCTGACGATGATTGGGCTGTGCGAAGTGCTGCAGTTCAAGAATTAGCACGGGGGTGGAAAGATGACCCCGAAACCTTACCTATCGTCAAACAAAGCGCTCAATCTGACAATAATTGGGCTGTGCGAAGTGCAGCAGTCCAAGAATTAGCACGGGGGTGGAAAGATGACCCCGAAACCTTACCTTGGCTCAAACAACTGGCTCAATCTGACGATAATTCGGCTGTGCGAAGTGAAGCAGTCCAAGAATTAGCACGGGGGTGGAAAGATGACCCCGAAACCTTACCTATCCTCAAACAAAGCGCTCAATCTGACGATAATTCGGCTGTGCGAAGTGCAGCAGTCCAAGAATTAGCACGGGAGTGGAAAAATGACCCGGAAACATTTGAATTATTGTGTGATATTGCTATCAACGATCCTTTTGAACGTGAGTATGAATGGGAAGACAACCCCCGAGAAACAGCACTTAAAATCGCGCTCAAGCAATATCCCGATCGCCCAAAAACATTAGACATACTGCGCGATCGATTTGCCAACGATCCAGATGAACAAGTCCGCAACTTTGCCGAGAAACAATTGGCAAAACTAGACAAGCTGTGATATAAACAAAAAAAGGAGAAACAAGTTATGACCGTAGCCACTAAAATCCCCAAGATTTGACCACCGATGAAAAAACCGAATTAGACAACTTTCTAGTTATAGAACATCTGTTGAGGTTAATCAAAGCAGTCGCTCACAAACACGTCGTTAAAGAGTAATTTTTTTATGTCTCGTCCTTACATTAATGCCGAACTTAGGCGTTTAGTTGCTTTCCGTGCCGATCGCATTTGCGAATACTGCCTCATTGCAGAAGCAGAGAGTTCCGGCTGTCAAGTTGACCACATCATCAGCGTCAAACATGGTGGAGAAACAACAGCCGATAACCTCGCCTATGCTTGTATTTTCTGCAACTTACAGAAAGGAACAGATTTAGGCTCAATTGTTTGGCGGACTGGAGAATTAGTGCGTTTTTTCAACCCGCGCAGAGATTTTTGGGGAGAACATTTTCGCTTAGATGAAGCTGCAATTCAACCAAAAACAGACATTGGAGAAGTGACAGCACGAATTCTAGAACTTAATCATAATGAGCGGATTAAAGAGCGACAAGTTTTGATAGAAGTTGGTGCATATCCGTCACCAGCCGCGCAACAACGGATGACTCAGTAACTCAATAAATATTACCCAATCTAGTATAATTAAGATCGGATAGTTCTCGGAGACAACCACTATGCAAGTCACGACCGAACAAATTATTTATCCATCCAGCGACGGTCAACCAATGGCAGAAAGCACAATTCAATACAAATTAATTGTCAAAATCAAAGAAGGCTGCGAATCGCTGTTCAAAAATGACCCAAACGTCTTTATAGCAGCCGATTTACTCTGGTATCCAGTTCAAGGTAGACCAGACATTTCTCAAGCACCGGATACAATGGTAATATTTGGTAGACCAAAGGGCGATCGGCCTTCCTATATGCAATTTCAAGAAGAGAATATTGCTCCCCAAGTCGTATTTGAGATTCGCTCTCATAACGATCGCCAAATCAAGATGTACAAAAAACTTGCGTTTTACAATCGCTATGGAGTCGAGGAATATTACCTTTACGATCCAGAAAACAACGATTTGAGTGGTTGGCAAAGAATTGAAGGAAACTTAGAAATAATTGAGCCGATGGAGGGCTGGATTAGTCCTAGATTGGGAGTAAGATTTGAGTTGGGCGAAGATGGGCTAGAAATTTATCGGCCAGATGGACAAAGGTTTCTTTCTTATGCGGAATTGGAGGAACAGGGTGAATTAAACCGCCAGCGTGCAGAACAAGCAGTTCAAAGAGCCGAACAAGAATCTCAAAGAGCTGAACAAGAATCTCAAAGAGCTGAACAAGAAGCTCAAAGAGCCGAACGTTTGGCCGCAAAATTGCGCGAATTGAACATAGATCCCGATCGCATTTAAGCCACAAATTGTTTAATAGAACTCTTGCAAAAATCCAAAGCACCCCACCCCAACCCGGACCTTACTAAGGTCCGGGAGCAAGATTGTTCTTGTTTCCCCCCTTAATAAGGGGGGACTAAGGGGGGTAAATTTGACTTTTGCAAGAGGTTTAATTTAGGACTTACTCACCAACACCAAAAAAAACCAGGTTTTTATCGTTTCCGCGCGCTCTAACGAATTATTTACGTCAAAAAACCCGGTTTCTGGCTACCCGTGCATAAGTCGCGCAACCGTCCAAACATCGCCCTTCCACCCCCGAAAACCGCTCAGAAGTGTTAACTTAGTAGTAAGTTGTGTCGATCGCACATAAAAACAAATGCCTGAACTACAAACCGATACCTACCAAGAAATCAACGAGGAAGTCCTCTCAAAACCAGTTATTGTCGGTCTCGAAGATATCACCAAAGTTTATGGGGTTGGCGACTTAGAAGTTCGCGCCTTAAACGGTGTCAGCTTGACGGTGAGACAGGGAGAATATTGTTCGATTATGGGCGCATCGGGTTCTGGTAAATCTACAGCTATGAATATTATCGGTTGTCTCGATCGACCGACTCGCGGCAGTTACTACCTAGACGGCGTAGATGTGGCCCAAATGCCCGAATCAGACTTGGCCGGAATTCGGAATTTAAAATTAGGTTTTGTCTTCCAGCAATTTCACCTGTTGTCTCAGTTAACAGCATTAGAAAATGTGATGTTACCGATGGTTTATGCCGGTGTTCCCTCAGCGGAAAGACGGGACCGCGCTGTAGAGGCTTTAACGAAGGTAGGCTTGCAAAGTCGGCTGCAAAATAAACCCAATCAACTCTCTGGAGGACAGCAGCAACGAGTCGCGATCGCCCGCGCCATAGTCAATCGTCCTGTATTATTACTAGCGGACGAACCTACAGGTGCATTAGACACTAAAACCACCCAAGAAGTAATGGATATCTTTACAGAATTTAATGAAAGTGGCATGACAGTGGTGATGGTAACGCACGAACCGGAAGTGGCGCGCCAAACTCGGCGAGTTGTGTGGTTCCGGGATGGTCAAGTAATTCACAATAATCTCAACCCTGAAGAACTTTCACACGCGCCTAGATGCAATCACCCCGTCCTTTTTTTCAGAATCCAGAGAGTGCAACTGAGTCAATAGCGAAATGACTTCCGTATCTAAAGCAGCCCGAAACAAATTCAAAGGCCAAAGCAAATCCGCACCATCCCGCAAATCCAACAAACTGTATTCTGGGGAAAGGCGATCGCCAAAATCCTGTTTTGATAAGAATACAACTAACATTAAAGGGCGCACCCAACAAACTTGACGCGCCTCAACCACCTGAATTACTTCCGAATGCAGACACGCATCTCCACACTCTAAACTGACAATTTGACCAGGCTTAAAGTTCAAACCAAAATCCATTGATTCTGACCTACCGAACATGATGAAAAATAACAATTAACAATTAACAATTAACAACTTTCATCAAGATTTTTGAGAGCCATTTCCAAATCAGCAGTCAACAATCGCGCCTCTTTTTTGGTGCTAGCCGATTTAGCATAATCCATCACCGAAAGTGGAGAACCGATCGCAATTTTCACCTCAGAACCCCATCGAGGAACGCGAGGCCGGTAGCGAATACTCATCGGTACAATTTTTACCCCCAAACCGGGTGTACTCGACTCCGCTTGAATTGCCAAACGAGCCAATCCAGGCTTAATCGGGTGAACTTCACCATCCTGAAAAATCCCGCCTTCGGGAAAAATGACCAACATTTCCTTGGCAATGAGCAATTCTACCCCATAACGCAGACTGCTAATGGCGGGATGCCGGATATCCACAGCAAAACCTCCCAAATGCCTGATGAACCACCCTTGCAGTCCTTTCACTTCATCGGCTGTTACCATAAAGCGCAAATCTCGTCCAGTCACTTTTTGTCCTGTGGAATAGGGCATCATCAGAGCATCCCAGCGGGAACGGTGCGTCGGTGCTAAAATTACAGGCCCGTCCTTGGGCAAGTTTTCCTGTCCTGCGATGTGTATCTTGCCAAAATAAGAAGGCAGGACAACATAGTGACCTAACGGATACAGCAAGGAAGTTAACCAAGGAGAAACGCGAGATGTATTAGATGCTACCTTGGCAGGCATTGGTTTCACTTTTTGATGAGGTACTAGAATTAAGGGCAATGGTGGCTTTATGGCTCATACCAATTAAGCTGTTTTATGGAGTTTTCAAGTCTAAACATAAGTTGTTTAGTACATCTTGCGTCTTTTGAGCGGGACACTTTGGCTATTGGCATTTTGCCCATTGGGCGGACACTTAAGGATCTATTATTTCAGTTAATTAGCCCATTGACACTCCGGGCGCGTCAACGCGCAGGGATTCTTTATTCTACGAGCCAACTTGCTGTAAGATTTTTACATTTTAAATTTTCCTGCGGGATTCAAACCAAGACAGCAACTGCTGACGACAAACAGACTCCATAATTCCTCCGAGCACCTCTAGGCGATGACAAGAATAGGCACTATCTGGAATATTCCCCGCAGTCCGAATCGTACCAGTTTTTGGATCATCTGCTCCATAGACCAACAAACCGAGCCGAGCCTGTATAATAGCACCAGCGCACATGGGGCAAGGCTCCAGGGTGACATAAAGAGTGCATTGATGGAGATGCCAATCTTGCAAAACTTGCCCAGCCGCCCGCAGAGCCAAAATTTCTGCATGAGCTGTGGGATCGCAGTCTCGCTCTCGCCGATTTTGCGCTTGTGCAATCAACTTACCACTACCATCAACAATCACAGCACCGACGGGGACTTCACCGGCATCGCCAGCGGCCAGTGCAAGTTCCACAGCTCTACTCATCCACCCCCTGTGAATGGAATAATTACGATCGCCAATTAATAAAGGTTCTGTTTGGGAATTCACAGTATTGCAAAACAGGATTTCAATGTGAGAGTAATATTATACCTAGATAAATCAAAACACTTAAATACTGAAAATGCTTCAGACAACCCCAGTCATCGAATATTGGGTCAGGCACAAGTATCCTAGGGAATTAACTAAGCTTGGTTGGGAATTTTGGGGATAATTACGTAACTAGAAACACTTAAAATAAACAAAGTAAAGTTACAGCAAAACTCGATCGGGAATAATTGAAAATTATGGAAACCACTGTCATTAGCGCTGAAGTCATTGATTTGTTGTCCCGCATCAGCCGACAAAAGCTCCGTGAAGCAGATGTCACTGGGCTCATCGTATTCCTTGCCGCTCTGATTTCGATTCTCCGGGGAGTGATGATTATTGACAAGACCATCGCCATGGAAGAAGAAGAACGGTTGCAAAAAACTCTAAAAGTGTTTGCTAGCAGCGATCGCGATCGAGTAGAACTGATTCAGCGGATTGTCACGGGCATCTCAAAACAGCAAGTATATTTCAATCCCACAGAACTGCTAACCCTGACAGCATTGTTTTCCGATTCCGAAAAGCTTTTACTCATCTGCTTCGGCTACGAAATGTCAGCAGCAGACGGACGCATCGACCTCCGGGAGCAAATGTACCTAACGGCCACGGGACAGCGACTGGGCATCGACCCCAGACATATTGCCACCATAGATGCTTTATTTACCAAAGAAGGAACTGTAGACCCCGAAGCTTTTGCGGAAGTCAAAGAACTACTGTCTCCGATCGAATTCCAGTCGCGGGAGCCCGTGTTTGCAGCTTCAGCAAAGCACTTGCTTTCTCTGTTAGAGCAGCAATAATTACCAGCATAGCGACTAAAATGTCAGCGTTGGCAGTTACCGGAGAAAGCAAATGGAATATAATTAAAGGTTTGAGATGATACTAAACGGCAGTTTCATAGACTTTTCCTGACATTAAAGACATCAGGTCCAAAAAACACGGTGTTCTTGTCGCAATCGCTGTCTGTAAC
>RDXH01000359.1 GCA_004292745.1 Oscillatoriales cyanobacterium
CTGTGGGGATTGAAATGCAGCTTCGCGACGGACTTAAGGAAATTAAGTACGGCAAGTGGGAAGGCGAAACGGTTGAATATGTTCGCGAAAAATATGCTGAAGATTACATGAATTGGTTGACGGAACCGGCTTGGAATGCACCGACTGAGGGGGAAACTTCTGTGCAGATTTCTAGTAGAGCTTCCTTAGTTATTGCAGAAATTCAGGAAAAGTACAAACATGGTAATGTTTTGGTGGTTTCCCACAAGGCGACTATTCGGATTATTCTGTGCGGTTTGTTGGGGATTGATTTGGGAAGTTATCGCAATCGCATTGCTGCTTTAGCCGCTTCTATTAGTATAGTTAAGTTTGATGTGCGCGGGCCGATGCTGGAGGTTTTGGGCGATCGATCGCACTTGGATGAAAACCTCCGCAATTTACCCGGTACTTAGAAAAGGTGTGCAGTCCCCACCTAGAGTCTAAATCGCGCCAATATAAGACAATCCTAAAATAGTACCCGCTCCCAAAATATGACCAAATGCAGTAGTTCCCAAAACAGCACCCAAACTCAAACCACCAAACATACTCGATGAGGGCATTGCTGGGCCTGTGCTCGGATGTTGGATCGTTGATTTGCCGATCGCGATCGCTAGAATATTACAAGCAATCATGATCAAAGCAATAGTAGGACTCCATTCTACGGTTCTGGGGGCAACAGCAAGTAAAATTGGTGTAAACATCGATTTGACTCCTTAAATTTTAGTAAATGAAAATCTAATCAGAAGATATATCAAACTACCGCAACTGTTAGCTACTGATTGCATTAAGAGTTAACATTTCGACATTTTTCTTCATAAAATAGTCAGCAACTCAACTTTTCTTAGTCCGCGGAGGCGGACTTCGTTTGTGTAGTAGCGATTTCAATCGCCCAAGGATCTAAAAACCATGAAAATATTAGTTTTAAACGCAGGTTCTAGCAGTCAAAAAAGCTGTCTTTATGAGTTAAAAGATGTGCAATCCGATCGCCCTTTGCAACCTCTGTGGGAAGCAAAAATAGATTGGACTCACCAGCAGAATGTATCAGAATTGAAAGTCCAAACAGCAGCAGGTAGTCAGCTAGAAGAGGAGTTAGCCTCAGAATCTCGCCAAGCTGCTATTTATCGAATGCTGGAGACTCTGTGGAAGGGAAAAACTCAAACCATTAACAATCTAAACGAGATTGATATTGTCGGGCACCGCGTCGTACACGGCGGGCAAGAGTATCAGCAAAGTACCTTAATTTCACCGGATGTTAAAGAGGCGATCGCCCGTTTAGCAGTTTTCGCCCCCGTACACAATCCCGTCAATCTTGAAGGCATTGAGGCGATCGAAAAAATTCTCCCAAATGTGCGGCAAATAGCAGTTTTTGATACAGCTTTTCACGCAGGATTAGCACCCGCCACCTTTGTGTATCCAGGCCCCTACGAATGGCTGGAAAATGGCATTCGCCGCTACGGTTTTCACGGGATTAGCCATCAATATTGCGCGCGTCGGGCTGCCGAAATTCTGGGGCGTGATTTGGCAGATTTGCGGCTGATTAGCTGTCATTTGGGCAACGGATGTTCTCTGGCTGCTATTGGCGGTGGCGTGAGTGTGGATACGACGATGGGATTTACGCCCTTGGAAGGTTTGATGATGGGAAGTCGATCGGGTTCCATCGATCCTGGTATTATAATTCATCTGTTAAAGCGATCGGATTTAACTGCCGAAAAACTTGACAATATGCTCAATCGCAATTCTGGTTTGAAAGGGATTTCTGGGGTGTCTGCTGATATGCGACAGATTGTGGAAGCGATTTCCCAAGGTAATGAGAGAGCTCAACTAGCATTGGATATTTACATCCACCGTTTGCGTGCCGGAATTGGGGCGATGTTGGCGAGTTTGGGAGGTTTGGATGCTTTGATTTTTACGGCGGGTGTGGGCGAAAATTCCCCTATTGTGCGGGCTGCTGCTTGCGAAGCTTTTAGATTTATGGGTTTAAAATTGGATGGGGATCACAATCTACAGTCGCCCATTGATGCAGATATTGCGACGGCGGATTCTGCGGTGAAAGTTTTAGTAATTCACACCCAGGAAGATTGGGAAATTGCGCGGGAATGCTCTAAATTTTGATGATTTCAGCTTCGCCTAGATTATGTCACAAAGGTGCGATAGGCGACTAATAGTGACGCCGGAAGCGGGGGTCTAGTTTGTCGGTTTTCTTTTGGTTGCAGGTGCGGCAGAGGGTTTGCAAGTTGCTGATGTCGTTGCTGCCGCCACGCGCTAGGGGGATGATATGGTCGATCGACAGTTGGGTTTCTTGTTTGGTTTGGCCGCAACTTTGGCATTGGTATTTGTTGCGGGTAAATACGTATTTTCTGACTTCTGGGGGAATGGGGATTCTAGGGGTTTTAGTCATGAATTGTTCGGTTGATTTTCATGGTTGAGTAGTTGGCGGCGCAAATCATCGAGGGGTGATTCTGGCGGGATGATTTCTAATTGATTGTTTTCTGATGTTTCTTCAACTTCTGGTTCGTCTGGGCAAAATTCTACAATGACTCTGATTTTAACTTTACCTTTTTGCCAACCTTTAGCCCCTATTTTTAAGGCTTCACAGTCTATCCCGTCACAAAACCATTGTTGTTGGTCGCTACACCTAAACTGCGGATTATATTTACTGGTATTTATTGTCAATCCTGGAGTCTTACATAACTCCTGAAGTGCAGATTCTAGCCGAGGAACAACTGACGAACTCATTATTTCTCTAAGCCTACCTACTTTAAATATCGTAGATTGAAAGGAAAAAACATCATCATTTCCGTAATTTTCTAAAAAAATATGTTTTTGCATATTGATTGTTGATTTTTTCAAAAGACTCTATTAATTATTATCGGGTATTGCCTCATTTTTGGCAAGAATCCCGGCGAATAGAATTCGCGTCTACACAAACAATGTCCGCCTCCGCGGACTAAGAATGTTTTCTTTCAACCCGCGAAGGCGGGTTTTGTCTGTGTAGACGCGATTTCCCATCGCCGGAATTTGCAATCTAAATAATCCCGGC
>RDXH01000085.1 GCA_004292745.1 Oscillatoriales cyanobacterium
ACTGTAAAATTTGTAAACAATTGCACATCAAACTCACTACCTGTCAAAGAATTCACTAACCGTTCATCCAATGTTAGCAACGGTGCCGTGACTTGCTCTGACAGTGCCACATAGCAGCCATCATAAGCTGTGATACCATAGTCCAATCCAATTTGAACAGCTTTATTCATTAGCTCTTTGGTTGAAGTAACTTGAAATCGTAAAGCTTTTAAGTCACTTAGATCGGCCTGAACTTGTTCGGCAGTGTAGAGTTTAGCTCGAACATACTTCCAAAGAACATTAGCACACTCAATATAAAACAGATCTGGCACAAAAAACTCAACAGCCGGATCGTCAAGACAATCGAATAATTGATTAACTTTAGGAGTCAAAGGATCGACGATAAACTGCTTAATACAAATATTTGTATCCAGTACCAATCGTAGCGGAACTGTCATCTGTTGCGATCCTCTCGAATCAAAACAGTGCTATCCGTTAATCCAAAATCCCTTGGGTTAACTCTGGGACGACTGCGAATCCTTTGTAGGATTGCTGACGTTAGTTGGCTTTCTTGCGCCCGATCTATCATCACCTTGTCGAACTCAAATGATTGCTTCAATAGATGAATTACTGCCTCATTGAGAGTAAAATTTTTTTCAGAGGCAAGACATTGAATACGAGTGTATAATTCATCGGGTAGATTTTGAATCTGAAGTGTAGCCATTGCCATTTCATAGTTACTTTATTCATTATATCACAGTTTAACTCAAGCGTCAATGTTCAGAAACCTGGTTTCTCAGATAACTCAAGCATCGCCGCCGAGATTTTATTTAGAAACCCGGTTTCTCACCTCACGCGATCGCCCGATCGCGCATCAAGAGCGATCGCCCTTTCTGGTTTCTGATGAGCGAGATCCGAATAATCATCGCCCCGTCTCTGGCATTTCTCCACCAACAACTACCAATTCCACACCGCAGCGAGTTGCCGCTTGGGCCAAGCGGTTATCAAGTGTGGCGATCGGCAATTCCAATCTTATTGCTAACTCTAAATAAGCTGCATCATAAGCAGCTAAACCTTCTTGTCTTCCTAATACTATAGTTGACGATAGTGCATTACTATCCGTAGCTTCATCAACCTGAATTAACAGCGATTGTAACAAAGTAATAGCCATCTCAGATTGCTCAGTCGTCATGCGGTTGCGTCGCTCGGCAACTAAGAGAGTATTCGCAACTTCTAGCGACCAAATTCCCGGTACAAATGCTTCGCAATCCGGCATCATCGCGAGTATAGCATTAGCATAATCGTTATCTTCATCGACTAAGCACCAACTAATGGCTATAGAACAATCCAATACAAACTGCATTAGAACCTGCGCCCTTCTTCTATCATTTCGCGGATTGAGCTTTTATCCAAGGCAATTTCTTGCCGTAGTTGTCGCATTCTACCAATTGCTGTTTGAATTGATTTTTTAGTAGTCAGTTGTCCCCAAGCGTTATACTTCGGTTTAACTTCCTCCGATGGTAGAGGCTGCACAACTACTACAACTTCCACAGAAGTATCTTTAAACTCAGCGGGCATTTGGAGAAGCAATATGCCATCGGTTCCAATATGCGATCGCAGTTTCATTGTTTCCATGTCAGACTCCAGAAACTTCGAGCAATTCTAGTTTACCTCAAAGCTGTTGGCTTTTACCAGTATTTTGACCGATAGTATAGGTGCTATTGAATGGGGAAAGCGATCGCCCTTCGCAGCAAATACCAGACTGTGCGATGATTGTTTGGTATGATGTCGAACTCTTCAGTTGTTTCAAGTCTTTTAGAAAAGCCTGACGGTATTGAACTTCCAAGATAATTATTCCTCAAGATAAGCTAAGGCTTTCTACCGCACCCGTAAGTCGATCGACAGAAACTTCTTCATTAAGTAGTAGTAGTTGTCGCCATAGCTCAAGAGGAATCACCACAGCGCTTACATCTCCGTCTTTGTTCGTAAGATATTCAATATTTAACGTTGTTTCCATGTCATACTCCAGAAACTTCCTGCAATTCTAGCTTACCTGAGAGTGCTTTGGCAATATCTGGTTTAGGATAAAATATCAAGTAAACATTGGTAGCTGTCGCCCCATCAAAACAAAGTGCGATCGCCCTTCGCAGCAAATACCAAACACTGCGATAATTGCACGAGTTGCGATCGCCCAATCACGCATCAAGAGCGATCGCCCCCTTTAATTATTCGTCTATTCTTAATTACTGCGGACGAATCCCATTCAAAAACTCCATCCTTGCCTCAATTATTGAAGGCATTAAAACGCAACGCACCAACAATTCTAAATCCAACTCTGGCAACAACTCACTTCTTGAAACTTGCTCATAATTATCCTCGCGCAGCCGATAAACATCAAGCCGATTATTTTCCCAAAACCAGACTTCAGGAATGCGAAGTCGCAAATACTTAGCTAGTTTATTTGTACTCCCGCTAGTAATTGTCACCTCCACTGCTAAATCGGGATGATCTTTCTTTTCACCTATATAATAAGACTCGTCAGGTTCAAAGGAAACATCTTTTTCTCGATTTCTGCGAGTTGCGCTTCCTACAGGAATAAAGTTGATCCCTTTCTCAAAAAAGTAAAGTGCTATAAATATAGCCAAAATACTTTTTATCTCTTCATGTGCTTCGCCCAGTGTCATAAACTCAATCCACCCATCAAGATAAGTTATCCGCAAACCAGAAGCATCTGCTATCAAAGATTCTAGAGCCTCAAATTGCTCCCAACTATAATAACTGGGGAGAAGCAATCGCTGTTCCCCAAGCGTACCTATTTCTTCTAAAACTTGTGCAGTCACAGGTATCACCATCCTATTTTAAATATTACTAGCCCGTGTCTTCTTGCCTTTCTAATTAGATTTATATCCCCCTAAATCCCCCTTAAAAAGGGAGTAGGGTGTGAGTAGGGGTTGACTTTGATGCTCATTCTCCCCCCCTTTGTAGGGGCGGTGCCCCCGTGCCCGCCCTCTTGGCCGTGGGGGCTCTCTGGGAAGAGAAAACACGCCCCTACCTAGCCAAAACCAAGCAGGGCATTCTCTCACATTCTAACTTAATCAGTCCTGGACGCACTATCAACCTAAAAAACCCGGTTTCTTCCAAAAATCATCGCTTTTTCCATAAATATTGATGCACAAACCGGGTTTTTGGCCACCCGTCAAGGACTGAACCTAATTCACCTAAAAAACCCGGTTTCTTCCAAAAATCATCGCTTTTTCCATAAATATTGATGCACAAACCGGGTTTTTGGCCACCCGTCAAGGACTGAACCTAAAAAACCCAGTTTCTCGCGATATTCGTCAACCTAAAATGACACAATTACCTTAAGAAACCGGGTTTTTGCCTAAGTTTTATTAATGAACTAATGCGATCGCCCTTTTAGTCAACGCCTCAGCAGTCAACCCATTAAACGCCATCAATTGACCAGCACTAGCAGTAGTTTCCCCCCGCTTCCAAGCGAAAGTATCGCGCGGACAATTGCTGCGTAGCATCACAGGTTCCAACATCCCAGAAGCGCCGCCTATCACGCCAACTAAGGCATCTCCGCCAAACATTTCGGCAAATTTGTCATCGCTCAAAAAGCCGCCGTCAGCCTCGGAACAAGTATCCCAAGCAACATCAGTTGGGCGGTACAAACGCCGAGGATTGATGATAGAAACAATCCGCGAACCAACACCTGATTTTTCCAAAGATGCCGCTGCTTCAAACACCGGAATCAAACTCATATCGCCAATGACAGCAAATACAACTTTCTTACTCCCCCCTTGATTAAGGGGGGTTTGGGGGGGTTCGATTTCTTGCAACACGATCGCACCATCTTCCAAACCTTGGCGAGTCTGTGCAAAAGTAGTCCGAATTGGCAATGGCGACTTACTCGCAGTAATCACAATTCCCTTATTCTTAGCAGTCAGAGCCCAATCGTAACAAGCTTGAATACTGTTAGCATCGGGTGGAAACAAAGGAAACACATTTCCATTCCGCATCATCGCCGCAAAATAAGCCTCAATTTCCGGGCGTTGGTGCGTCCAACCATTGCGGCCTTGCTCTAAAGCACCGGCAGTAAATAAGGTGACAGTAGCTGGAGTTGGACGCCGCAATTCTGCCATTGCTTGAGTAACAGTTTGCCAAATTGGTAAACCATTAATCGCAAAAGATTCATAGGAACACCACAAACTCCGCGCGCCGAATAGCGACAAACCTACGGCTAAACCTGCACAAGCATCTTCACTCAAAGGTTCGTAAACTTGTCCGTTTGGCCCTTGATTGTACAGGTCATCTGTGGTAGGGTGAATGATTTTCAGGGCTTGGTTGATGTTGGCAATTCCCGATGCTTCATTACCGTCAGCATTGGTGACAATAAAGGTCCGATCGCGCTCACCGACTTTTCCTACCAAACGTCCCATTGCTGTTGTCGAAACCTTTGCTTCTCCACCCACAGCAAATTCCTCTAAAGGCAATTCGCCTAAATCTGCCAGCGGCAATTCAAACTCTGTTACCACTGTTTTTGCTGCCGGCCCGCCGCCCGCACGTTCAGCATTTGTCCGCACCAATTGCCAAGCTTCCACAGTCAAAGCACGCTCTTTTAAAGCACTGATAATGTGCGGTGCATCTAGCGTATCTTTGGGATAAAGATTGTGCGATTTTGCTCCCCGCGCGTGCACGCCGGCACCTTTCAACTGTTTGATGATAAACACAGTTAATTTGCCGCCTAGAGCAGATTTTGCTGCTTTGTCAACTCCTTGCAAAACAGCTTTGGTAAACGCCATCCGCTGTTCTAGGGAAAAAGCAGTGCTGTCAACATAATCTCCCGCTTGATTGCGATCGTCAAATTCCTTAGCGTCAATTAAGATGATTTCTTCAAAACCATTTCCTTGCCAATAAGCAATCATTTCCCCATTGGTTTTAGTGGAAACCATGCTATGATGTTCTTGGGAATATCCGTTCCAAACTAACACAGGCAAAAAGTTGGTAACACTCGGATAAGCAGTGTGAAAATGTCCCATGCTGCTCATCGGATAGGGTTCGCCCATGCCGCCGTCGCCCATTGTGAAAGCAAACAGTTTGTCGCGGTGCAAAAGTGCTCCTGACATGGCAAAATGCTGTCCTTGTCCGAGGGGGCCGGCTGGTGCTAAAAGGCCGGGAATGAAACCGGAAAGATGTCCTAACAAACCGTCTTTTTCTCGGAATTTGTCGCGCACTTGCTGTACGTTGACAATTCCCATGTCTTCCAAAGATCGATCGAGAAACATGGCACTGTAAAAGCCGGGGGCGTGATGCCCGACTTCAGTTACAATATTCTTGTGTCCCAGCATCACCAAGGCTGCGTAAGCCTCGGCTTGGCTAGCAAATCCCCCCGGATGTCCAGAGGCCTTGCTGGCTGTTACTTGCAGCGTCAGGTAGCGCAGGGCGTCTGCTGCGAGCATCGTTTGAAAGACGGCTGCGGGATCGGCGGGATCGGCGATCGATTTGCTTCCGGTGGCGATCGCAGGTACTTTCCCGTAAGTCTCAAAACCAGGGACTGTCTCGGAAAAATATTGAATGCCTTCGCAAAAAGCTGGCGTTGCTGACGTTGGTTTCGGGCTAGTTGCTGTCATGCTTGATACCTGAAAAATTTCAATTAGATCGATGTAACAGTAATTTTATAGCTTCCGTGTTCCAAAAAATCATCAGTTCTATTATATCTATCATAAATAACTTAAATTTATCCCATCTCAAATTAAATTTAGCAAGTATTTAAATAATATAAGGCTCCCCAAAAATACTGTAAAATAATTCAATTTGATAAAATTTAGATTAAATTATCAGGCGAATTTGGTCAACTCATATCATTTCCGGTTACACCGTCAGGTGATGTTGACAGTTGACGGTTGACGGTTGACAGTGAACAGTGAACAGTGAACTCGAATTTACTATTCCGATGAAGAGAGGATTTGATATTATATAAAATCCTCTCTTCCGAGTCCTGTATTAAACTCTCTCTTCTCTTGCTTCGCGTACTTCGCGCCTTCGCGGTTAAATCACCTGACGATACCACCGGAATTGATATCACGGATATTTAATTAAGGTTCCCTAGTCTATTCCAGCCGTTCTTTAACATCAATATAAGGTATAGTCCCGCTTTCAAAAATAGAAGGCTGAGCTTTTTGATTCGCCAACCACACAAAGAAACTGCTCAGGGCAGGAATCGGATCTTGATCGCGACGTAGGGTGTAGATCAAACCTTCGCAAGGTCCATTAACGCGGCTACTGGTGCAAATCGCTTTCTGGTTATTTACCATACCTACAGTCACATAATTTAGCTGTTGGTTGCGACTGTAATTTTCTAGGCGCTGAGTCACTTGTCGGCAACGAGTTAGAGGATCGTAGCCAGAATTAGCAAAAAAATTAGAATTCCACCGAATCCAAGTCTCCCTAATCCCTGCGGGATTTTGATACACTGTCATCGGTTCTCCTGTCGATGTATCACACAAAAATCCCCCCGGCCTCATGTTCGGTTGGTTTTGGTTAGAAACGCGGTTCATAGAAAGACTGCTGAGAATATCCAAGCTGTTACGCTTATTTTGTGATAGTAACCCCAGAAAAATATCGATCGGAATTGCTGAATTTAATCCCGTTTTAATCTCTTCACTCTGACCGTTCCACGGGCTAGTCACAGTGCCCACAGTATCTCCTTGACCGTGAATTCCCACAATTTTGCCATCAACATCAAATACAGGCCCTCCACTCATGCCTCGCCTAGTCACCGCTTGATAGCGCAGTCTGTAACCCGATGATGCGCGATCGAGCCGAGAAGAGATAATACCAGCAGTAAACTCCAGTTTTTTTTCCACTCCAGAGGCAATGGGTAGCGGATAGCCAGCAACATAAATAGGAGAACCGACAACTGCACTTTGTGACTCTCCCATGGGTGCTACAGGATACTGTTCTTGGCTCTGAAATTGTAGCAGCGCTAAGTCTATATCTCTGTCATTTTTCGGTAGCCGTTGTATTCGGATGACAGCATAATCTTTCTCCAAATGAGTGCGAATACTGTATTTTTGTGCCTGGCTTGCTACCACATGATTAACTGTCAAAACAGTGTAAATATTACCCTGTTTCGCAATAATTACTCCTGAGCCACTACCCGCAAAACCCATGGTGTTGTTGACTTCCACAGTTGTCAACATCGCTAACTGGGCAATTTCTTGGGATGTTTTGGCGCTGGCAGTATATTGTTGGATCACCACCTGTGCCACTGTAAATGCACCAGTCAAGATGATTGTCAGTGCGTCAAACCGCAAACTCCACACATTCATCAGTAACTCCCTAGATGAAACGAGGCTAACTGCAAATATATACTGATGGGAATTCCCCAACTAGATTTAACCATTTTTTCCAATAATTCCGGCGTTGGTTCGCTTCCATCTTCAAAAGCATAGACACCAAAATTTGGATCTCGATACTTGCCCCGACCGTTAATCCCAACTAACAAACCTTTGGCATTAAAAATCGGACCACCACTCATACCAATTTTAACCTCATTTGTATAACCCAAGCTATAGCCTTGGGGCAAAGATTTCGGTAGTACCAGCGAAACGAATCCCCGTGTCATCACCCAAGCATCAACCTCCGAATCCCCAGGAAACCCTGCTGCTAGCACAGTTTCTGATACCGCTGCTGGCTCAGGGCTGATTGGTGCTAATTTATACTCTTTATGACTGCGAAACTGAACGATCGCCAGATCCGTATTACCAAGTCTCTGGACTGTTGAGAGCAAAGGTTTGTGGAGGATGCCATCCCAGGTCACTATGGTGCGATCGCCCCGCTCGAAGGCGACAACGTGCCAGCTAGTCAGCACCGTGTAAATTTGCCCACTCGATCGGACGATCGCCCCAGAACCCGAAAATTTCCCCGTCTTAATGCGTACCGTTGTTTGACGCGCCAACTTTTCCACATCCACCCCCGGAAGGGACGATGGGATGGAAAATTGCCCCAATCTTAAGGGAGAAGCGACTCTGGGGAAAAAGGGGGCCGTTGTACCATCTTATTAGTATTTTCTCCTAGTTTTTCCGTCACATCTATGTAGGGAATTATACTAGATTCGTCCAAATAGGGCATTCCGACTTGTCCTTGACGCCAAGCCAACAAGTTATACAAAGAGCCGATCGGATCTTGACCGGGCTTGAGAGTATAAATCAAATTTTGGCAGATGCCATTCATTTGGTTAGCGGTGCAAATGACGTTTTGACCATTCATCACACCCACAGTAATGTACTTGAGCTGCTGGTTACGGCGATAGGTTTCGAGGCGCTGGCTGACTAATTGACACCGAGTTTCCGGGTCATAGCCAGAACCAGAAAAGTAATCTGAAGTCCACTCAATCCAAGGCTCGATCGCACCTTGAGGGTTTTGATAAACGGTAACAGGCTGACCGTTAGACGTGCTGCACCAAAATCTACCTTCCCCTTGGGTCGGCTGTGAAGGTCTGCTGTGACTGGGTTGACACAAAACGGTCATGCTGATGATGGGGATCACAGTTGTTACCCCCAGTTTTGTCAATAATTGGTATTTCATGATGATCTCACCCTGGTTAATAAAAATTGTCAAAAGAATTGCCAACTAATGATTTAGGGCCGCAGCTCCTATCAAATTCGCTGGTATCGAGATTGTGTTTTTCAGGACTTATGTATCGCCTGAAACGTTACACCACACTACCGACCAAGTATTGGATATCACTTGCTAGTCGGGCTACAAGCTTTACGAGCTCGTCTTTTGTGAGGGTAACACCCGTGATGGGTGTCACCCTTTATACTGTACATCAAACAAAGGAAATTAACCAGTTTTTTCACTTTATTTTCATTTACGTACTACGCACGCCAAAAATATTTTTAACTATGTAAAATTACGTATAAAATGATTGCTACTACTAACTCTCTTTCTCTCAATAGACAGATTGCTTGTTGAGTATTAAAAACGATGAACAATATCTATCAAAACTTCAGGTATTTAGTTGCGGGGTTAATTTTGCTCAGTGCCAGCAGTTGTTCTGGCTCCGATGCAGCTAACTCAGCAGAAAATCAGGATCTAACCGCAACCACTCAACCTCAGTTCGGACACATACAACTAACGCCAAATCAAATTAACCCTAAATTTAGCCAAGTGTCCCAGCAATTTAGTCCTGTGGAGCCAGTTTTAGCCACTGGAACCACAGAATTAGACAGCACCGTCACAGTAACGGTCTATAAAGTAGACAAGAATTGTAAAAGTCTCCACCCGGAAACAGTTACAGGCCCAGACAACCAGCTAATGTCATCTGCTGTGAATGAAGTGTTAAAACAGCAGGTGTTTACGAGTCTAGGTTTGGTAGGTTATCGACTTAGAATCGATCGCACTCTGGGCATCGCCACCGTAGATTTACGAACATCAGGGAACGACCGACAAAAATTGCAAAATTTGTCTAGTTGCCAAATGTTAAGTTTGTTCGGTGGCGTGCGCCAAACTTTAACCAGTTATGCTCCTTGGCAAATTAAAACTGTTCGTTTTACAGAGCTTGGAGAGGATATTTTGAACACCGTTCGAGAATAAGCCCGCGCCAGCACCCCAACTATCAGCAAGTTTAGTTGGGGCTTCTCATAAAAATAATAATTAAAAAGGTCTTATTCCCGCTCCTAACCACAAGCCCGCCTATCCATCTGAGTCGTTTAATTTAAAATCTAAAATCTAAAATCTAAAATATAAAATATAAAAATCAGATAACCAACCCCCTGGTAATTCCCATGACACTACCTAACGGCCCAAAAACTCTGCCCTTTATACAGCTAATTCAATGGATTGCCGATCCGTTAACATACATGGATAAATGTGCTAAGGAATACGGCGACATTTTCACAACCCAATGGGGCAGCCTGGAACCCTTCGTGATGGTCAGTCACCCGGAAGCGGTGCAGTCCATGCTCAACAGTAGCGCTTTTGAAGCTCCAGGCAGCATGAACAGCATCCTAAAACCCTTACTGGGAGAACAATCCATGATTATCCTCTCAGGTCAGAAGCACAAACGCGAGCGCCAACTATTGATGCCTTCTTTTCACGGGGAACGGATGCGCAACTACGGGCAGCAAATTAGCGATATAGCTCTAGATGTTGCCAGTAAATGGTCGGTGGAGAGACCTTTTTTCGCCCGCAGCGCCATGCAGGAAGTCACCATGCGGGTAATCTTACAGGCGGTTTTTGGCTTGGATGACGGCCCGCGATTGCAACAAATCAGGCCCTTACTTGCCTCAATTCTCGATATGACTGGTTCTCCCCTGCGATCGAGTATGCTATTTTTCAACTGGATGCAGCAAGATTTAGGCCCCTGGAGTCCTTGGGGACGAATGAAACAGCGCCAACGACTAATCAACGAACTAATCTATGCTGAAATAGCCGAACGCAGAGACCAACCAGATGCCAGCCGTACCGACATTCTCAGCTTAATGATGGCCGCCCGCGACGAAAACGGGCAACCGATGACGGATGAAGAATTGCGCGACGAGTTAATGACACTGCTGTTTGCCGGCCACGAAACCACCGCCACAGCCCTAGCTTGGGCATTTTACTGGATTCACAGCATACCATCGGTACGCCACAAACTCCTACAAGAATTGGACAGTTTGGGGGAAAATCCCGACCCGATGGAGATTTTCCGCTTGCCCTATCTGAGTGCCGTTTGTCAAGAGACGCTGCGGATTTATCCGGTGGGAATGCTCACCTTTCCGCGAGTAGTCAAGTCCCCTGTGGAACTGATGGGATATCAACTAGAGCCTGGTACGGCTGTGGTCGGCTCGATTTATTTAACTCACCGTCGCGAAGACTTGTATCCAGAACCCCTGCAATTTAAACCAGAACGGTTTTTGGAGAGGCAATTCTCCCCTTACGAGTATGTCCCCTTTGGAGGGGGAAGCAGGCGCTGCATCGGCATGGCCCTGGCGCAGTTGGAGATGAAACTGGTGTTAGCACAAATTTTGCGCGATTTCGACCTAGTATTGGCCCACAACAAGCCTGTGCAACCCAAGCGTCGAGGGGTGACTTTAGGCCCAGCCGGCGGTGTGTCGATGGTGATGACTGGGCGGCGGCAGCGGCAGCAGATGCCTGAACCTGTTGTCAGCGGGGTTTGAAACTGTAATTTAATTTCGATCGCAAACTACCCATAACTTACTGTTTGGGTGGTTTTTTTCTTCCCCGGGTTCGATCGCATCACCCTCGACTATCACACCTAATTCTTGTTGTTTTTTGTTCTAACCATTGAATAGCTGTTTCCGTCAAATTAAAATTTCCAGTTTAAAATAGTTTCAGCCTTGTAAAGACACGATCAAAGCAAAAGTGGGCGATTGCAATAGCCCTCTTGATCGATCGAAAACCTCACTGCCATAATTTAAAAACATATGCATACCCTGTTATTCAGCAAGGGCGGAAGCGTGTGGGCATTGCCTACTCTCTTTCGCCCTCTTTATTTTTTAGAACGCAGAAGGAATAAGGTCCTTCGACCCTTCTACCCTTAGACTGTGTTTATGCTCAGCGAAACGGCACTGTGAGTGATGAAGTGGCGGTAGGCCTGTGCGTACTCAAAGGGCTTGGCGTCGCTTCGCTGGCCCAACCCAGTCAGGAAGAAGGAAGATTCTCCCCATTTTCCCCATTTGCAATTGTGCAAAAAATAATTAATCTATTCTTAAACAAACTCTTTATAAGTAAGTTCACCTAATTAAATGCAAGTTCCAAATCGCTCAAAAGCTTACTGGCTTGCTATTCTTCACATCGATCCTCTTCCTTCTTCACATCGATCTTCTTCCTTCTTCCTTCTTCCTTCTACTTATCACTCACTTAATCTTCTGTTTTGAGAAATTCTGATACCGAAACTGACTTCGGCAGATTCTCTATATCTTGAATTTCGCTCTCGTGGGCAAAAAACTCCACTTCTTTATCGTCAATCTGGATCTGATAGCTAGCGGTAGCAGTCACAATGCGTCGCTTTTTTTTATCTTCTACTAACACCCAACACACCACAGGTCTTACCCACCTCTCAACGTGCTGGCTTTGCTTGGTACTCCCAAAGGCATACCAACCCTTTGCTTCAATAATTTGAAGCACTTTAAAATCATGATTTGCCATAAATATCTCGATCGCGCCAACTTCACTATTACTGCTTGATAAAACCTATGTAAACTTATCTAAAGCCGTCTTTAGATAATTAGTGTTTACTTCCTAGGCTTTTGGGTAGTAGGCTATCCCAAGATAAGATTGTATTGTGTATTTGAGCCTTGGCTAAAATTTCTAGATTTTAATTATCGTGTCTAACTCTTCGATTACCATCACCGTTAAATTTTTTGCAGCGTTTAGTGAAGCCTACAGTGTTTCTGAACAAACATGGGAATTTCCAATCCTTACCCCAGTCTCTCAAGTGCTCGATCGCGCGATCGCCCAACATCCCCAATTAGAACCCTGGCGCGATCGTACCCGCTTCGGGATCAACCTAGAATTCGTCTCCCCTGACACCATCCTCCAAGAGGGCGACGAAGTTGTACTGATTCCCCCTGTTAGTGGTGGGTAGGGCATGGGGCATGGGGCATGGGGCATGGGGCATGGGGCATGGGGCATGGGGCATGGGGCATGGGGCATGGGGCATGGGGCATGGGGCATGGGGCATGAAATATTGTCTTATACCGCACCACGACCAAATTGTCAACCCCAAACTCAAATATTAAGTTTTGTAACAAGTTTTTTAGCAAATCATCCTTGAGTGCGATCGGGCAACAGACCCAGCCTCATAATCTGCATTTCCAGGGAGAGCTTGAGAACAACTCCAATCCTTGTCATGCCAAGTTTTCAGCAATCCAAACATCCAAGTTAAATACACCACTGTCTAACTAAAAATCAATCCCGACTAAAAAGATCGGGTATGGTTGACGCACTAATTTCACCGTGGTATTCTGCGAAAAGAGTTAACAACATTGCAAAACTGGAGAGTTTAGCTATGACCCAGGCGACCAGAACCCAATCGACAGCAGCAACCTTCACAGCCCTCAAGTGCAAAGAATGCGGCGAAGAATACGAACTTCAAGCCAAACACGTCTGCGATTGCTGTTTCGGGCCGCTAGAAGTCAAATACGATTACGATGCTATCCGCCGCACCGTCACTCGCCAAACCATCGAAGCCGGACCAAACTCGATTTGGCGTTACCGCGCATTTCTGCCAGTCGCCACAGATAACGTGATCGATGTCGGGACCGGCATGACTCCTCTATTAAAATCCCACCGCCTAGCTCGTCGCCTGGGTCTAAAAAATCTTTATATTAAAAACGATGCCGTCAATATGCCCACTCTCAGCTTCAAAGATAGAGTGGTGTCCGTTGCCCTCAGCAGAGCAAGAGAATTAGGTTTCACAACAGTATCCTGTGCCAGCACTGGTAATTTAGCTAACTCTACGGCGGCGATCGCAGCCCACGCCGGACTCGACTGCGTAGTCTTCATCCCCTCCGACTTAGAAGCAGGCAAAGTCCTCGGCACACTAATTTACAATCCAACCGTGATGGCAGTTCACGGCAACTACGACCAAGTTAACCGCCTCTGCTGCGAAGTAGCCAATACACATGGCTGGGGATTTGTCAACATCAACTTGCGCCCCTACTATTCCGAAGGCTCGAAAACCCTAGGCTACGAAGTGATCGAACAACTAGGTTGGAAATTGCCCGATCACGTAGTTGCTCCCCTGGCTTCCGGTTCTTTGTTCACCAAAATTTACAAAGGCTTTAACGAATTCACCGAAGTCGGCTTAGTTGAAGGCAAGAAAGTCCGCTTCAGCGGTGCTCAAGCTGACGGCTGTTCCCCCATCGCCCAAGCCTTCCGCGAAGGCCGCGATTTTGTTAAACCAGTGAAACCGAATACAATTGCTAAGTCGATCGCGATCGGCAATCCAGCAGACGGGATGTACGCCCTCGACATCGCCCGCAAAACAGGCGGCAACATCGAATCCGTCAGCGACAGCGAAATCATCGAAGGCATGAAACTGCTAGCCGAAACCGAAGGCATCTTCACCGAAACCGCAGGTGGCACCACGATCGCCGTCTTGAAGAAACTTGTAGAAGCAGGTAAAATCAACCCCGATGAAACCACCGTCGCCTACATCACCGGCAATGGCTTAAAAACCCAAGAAGCTGTCCAAGGCTACATCGGCGAACCCATCACCCTCGAACCAAAACTAGAAGCCTTCGAGCGTGCCCTAGAACGGGCTCGGACATTGGAACGCCTAGAATGGCAGCAAGTTTCGGTTTAATAGTTATTAGTCATTAGTCATTGGTCATTGGTCATTGGTCATTAGTCAGTAGTCATTAGTCATTAGTCATTGGTCATTAGCTATCAAGCTGTTGACTAATGACGACTGATTGTTAACCACCGAGAACTGACTTGTGACTAATAACTACTGACTAATAACTACTGACTGATAACTAATGACTAATGACTAATGACTACTGACTAAGGACTAAAAAAATGACTGTTAAAGTTTTAATTCCCACACCACTGCAAAAATTCACCAACAATCAAGCCACAATAGAATGCGGCGGTGATAATATTTCTGAACTGATTGAATCCCTCGAAACAAATTGTCCCGGCATCAAAAAAAGCTTGTGCGACGAACAAGGAACACCTCGTAGATTTTTGAATTTCTACGTCAATGCTGAAGACATCCGGTTTTTAGACGGTACTGAAACTGCTCTTAAAGATGGCGATGAAGTGAGTATTGTACCGGCAGTGGCTGGGGGTTGATTTTTTCACCGCCAAGAGATGCCCGATGGGCTTGAGATACCCGATTTGTTTAACAAGTCGGGTATTCATCTCTCTCTTCTCTTCCTTCGCGTCAAGAGCGCCTTCGCGGTTAAATCATTCCGATAAGTAAGTCCATGTAATTAAATGCAAAATCCAAATCGCTCAAAAGCTTACTGGCTTGCTATTCTTCCTTCTTCCTTCTACTTACAACCGGAATTGATATCAGGATTTGATAGAAACAAAACAGAAAGCCACAGGTTGTATCCTGTGGCTTTCTGTTTCTATCAAACTAAGAAACTACGGAGGCTACTTTTGCAGCAGTCCGAGGACGCCGACGACCTGTTACTTTATTTACAGGGGCTGGTACTGGCGATGGTACTGAAGATGCTAGTTTAGGTGCTTCAATGGAAAGCTGTTTTTGCACAGTTTCCGATCGCACTGCTTCTTCAGGAATTTGCATCAGGAATACCAGCATGGGATTGCTTTGCAATTCCCGTCGCAGCACTCGCGCAATTGCTTTTTCTATTTGTGTTTGCACTCCTACCCAGTCCACATCAACTTGTGAGTCAGCATTCGCCGCAGGTTTGACAAATTCTGACCAACGATCGCTCAAAATTGTTTCAATGGTTTGAGTGATTAGTCCGATCACCTCGGTGCGATCGGCTGATGTCACTACACCTTTCAAGTGTACTTCCGGCTTGGCGACTAATTTGCCTTCCCAGTTCAAAGCCGCCGCTACTGTTACCGCCCCATCTCCGGCTAACTGTTGGCGTTCCTTAAGGACGTTTGCTTTGACTACTCCCGATCGCGAAGAGTCTACCAATTCAATTCCTGAAGGCACTTTACCACCCACTCGCATCGAATTTTCGGTCAACTCTACCACATCACCGTTGTCAATAATCACCATATTGCTAGCGGGAATGCCCATGCTTTGAGCTGTTTTTGAGTGCTGCACCAACATCCGGTGTTCCCCGTGCACGGGTAAGAAGAATTTGGGACGAGTCATGTTAATCATTAACTTTTGGTCTTCTTGACAACCGTGTCCCGAAACGTGAATTCCCTTGTCGCGCCCGTAAACTACATTTGCGCCCAGCATCATCAATTTGTCGATCGTATTTACCACTGCGATCGTATTTCCCGGAATTGGGTTAGCAGAGAAGATGACTGTATCGCCTTTTCTGATTTTCAGTTCGTGATGTTCCCCGTTAGCAATCCGAGTCATCGCCGCCATCGGTTCGCCTTGGGAACCTGTGGTTAAAATCAGTACCTTGTCATCTGGTAAATTGCGAATTTCTTTCAGGGGTTTGAAGATACTATCTTCGCATTTGATGTAGCCTAGATTGCGGCAGTGAGCGATGACATTCAGCATCGATCGACCAACTACTCCTACATACCGATTGTTTTTCTTAGCTAGTTCTAAAACTATTTGCAATCGGTGTACCGAAGAAGCAAACGTCGTCACCATTACTCGTCCCGTCGCTTGAGCTATAATTCTGTCTAAATTCGGATAAACAGAACGTTCTGAAGCCGTAAAACCTGGAACTTCCGAGTTAGTGGAATCGCTAATCAAGCACAGCACGCCTTTTTCGCCATACTCCGCCAATTTTTGGAAGTCAAAATGCTCGCCGTCTACAGGAGTGTGGTCAATTTTAAAGTCTCCAGTGTGGATCAAAATTCCCACTGGGGTGTGAATCGCCACTGTGAAACTGTCGGCCATTGAGTGAGTGTTGCGAATATATTCGACTAAGAAATTCTTGCCAATTCTCACCATATCGCGAGGCCTAACTGTCCTCAATTCTGTGCGGTGAGACACTCCGGCTTCCTCTAGTTTTCCTGCTAGCAAAGCCATAGCCAAACGCGGCCCGTAAATCACCGGAATTTCAAATTGTTTGAGGTGATAAGGGATACCACCGATGTGGTCTTCGTGACCGTGAGTCACGATCATACCTTTAATTTTGTGGCTGTTTTCCCGCAGGTAAGTCATGTCTGGTAGGACAATATTTACCCCGTGCATTCCATCTGTCGGGAATGCTAAACCTGCATCCAAAAGAATTATTTCGTCTCCGTACTCGAATACACAAGTATTTTTACCGATTTCGTGGAGCCCGCCGAGGGGAATAACTTTTAGAGCCTGTCCAGTTGTATTTTTGATCATGCGTATCCTTTGTTAGTTTTTTGTTATTTGTCTGTTGACTGTTGTCTGTTGTCTTGTGTTTTTTTTCTGCTGTTTGTTGATGTGGGATATTTTTTCCATGATATTTGTGGAAAAATCTGCTGCGGGTTTTACTCTCCCGTACAGTCAGTTGTCTTGGGTCTTCAATCACCAATTCTTAGTTGTCAGCTAATAACTCATAGCTAATGACTAATGATTAATGACTAATCACAACCAATATTTAGTTTTCAGAAAACTCGTTCTCGCCTCTCTAGCTAGCTGATATCTGTGCTAACTGACTCAGTGCGTCCTTTAATTTTTGAGTCACCTCAACGGGCGGATCGCACAGGGGCGGACGGGTGGAACCTACATCCCAGCCTTGAAGTTTAAGAGCTGTCTTAACTGGAATCGGATTTGTGGTGAGAAAAAGAGCTTTAAACAAGTCAAATAGTTGCAAGTGAATCTGGGTAGCGACTTGAACTTGGCCCTTCTCAAAAGCTTCGATCATCTGTTGTAGTTGCTCTCCTACCAGGTGGCTGGCTACGCTAACTACACCCGATGCTCCTACCGCCAGCATCGGTAATGTTAGGGAATCATCTCCAGAATAGATGGCAAATTCAGGGGATGTCAAGCGTCTAATTTGGCTGGCTTGATCTAAGTTGCCACTTGCTTCTTTTACTGCTACAATGTTCGGAATTTCTGCCAATTGAGCCACTGTTTCCGGCAACATATTTTGGCCAGTGCGACCGGGGATGTTATATAACATTATAGGCAATTCTGGAGCAGATTGCGCGATCGCCCGAAAATGATTGTACAAACCTTCTTGTGGCGGTTTGTTGTAATAGGGCACCACCTGCAAGCAACCGTCTAAACCGAGTTTAGCTGCTTTTTGTGTTGCTTCGATCGCCTCGCGAGTTGAATTCGATCCCGCTCCTGCTATGACTTTTGCTTTACCTGCTACCGCCTGCTGCACCACCTGAAATAACTCGTACTCCTCATCCCAAGTCATCGTGGGAGATTCGCCCGTTGTTCCGCACACTACCAAGCTATCCGTACCGCGATCGGCTAAATACACCGCCAACTGCTCTGCTACCGCATAGTTAACGCTGCCGTCTTCCTTAAACGGCGTAATCATTGCAGTCAGAACCCGTCCAAACTTTACCACACTTTCTCCGATTTTAGACCCTCTTACCTATGGGGATAGTTCCCGCTACTTAGAAACCGCCGCCCGCTGGGTTTGCAGTAATTTTTTTGTGGCGAGCAACTCGGCTATCTGCACTGCATTTAAAGCCGCCCCTTTGCGAATTTGATCGCCACTTAGCCACATTTCCAACCCGCAGGGGTGAGAAATATCTTGGCGTATCCTGCCTACCAACACCTCATCCTTACCGCTAGCCTCTGCGGGCATCGGGAAATAATTCGCTTGCCAGTCTTGTACCAGCTTAACCCCTTTTGCCTGCTTTAAAATGTCTCTAGCCTCGATCGCACTAAAAGGCTCTGCAAATTCTAGATTAATCGCTTCCGAATGGGCCCGGAGTACGGGAACCCGAATACAAGTTGCAGAAATTTTGATTTCTTCAGTCCCAAATATTTTCCGAGTTTCGTTCACCATTTTCATCTCTTCCTCACAGTACCCCAACTCGTTAATCGCGGTGTTGTGCGGAAACAAATTAAATGCTAAGGGGTAGGGAAATATCTCCGTTTTGGGTGTTTCTCCCGCCAAAATTGCTCTGGCTTGAGCTTTCATTTCCTCCATTGCCCTAGCCCCTGCCCCGCTGGCAGACTGGTAAGTAGCTACAACTATGCGCTTGACTGGTCTCACTTGGTGAAGAGGCCAAACCGCCACTGCCATCAAAATCGTGGTGCAGTTGGGATTAGCAATGATACCTCGGTGAGACGCCACTGCTTCGGGATTGACTTCGGGAACCACTAGCGGCACCGTCGCATCCATACGGAAAGCGCTGGAATTGTCTATTACCACTGCTCCGGCTGCTACTGCTTTCGGAGCCCAAAATTTGGAAGTAGACCCACCAGCCGAAGCCAGCACTAGATCTACATTATCAAAGGAGCGATCGGATACTGCCTCCACCGATAGCATGGAGCTACCAAAGGGCAATTTTGCACCCGCAGAACGTTCCGAAGCCAGCAGCTTCAAGTCTGCCAACGGAAAACTGCGACTGTGCAAGAGTTCTAGCAACTCCGCACCGACAGCACCCGTAGCACCTAAAATGGCAACTCGATAGGATTGAGACAAATTAGTTTCCTCCACAAATTAGATTGTAAGCGATCGAAATCTGGAATTTTAATAACCGCAATACTCAATATAAAACTTAATTAATCTTAGGCGACATCAGAATCGGTTAGGATGGCAAGGGCGCAGTTAACCGGACTTGCCACTCCAGCCTCACGGCTGCGATCGCATCGTAGCCATCGCTAGTTTAGCAAGGAATGAACTGCCCTGTGGCCATAACCACAAACAAATAGCCTATTGTTGACTTTGAGACGCTTTTGTGGCGTAGCATTGACGTCTGAAGGCGATACGTGCTATGGTGCTTCGGCAATTAGTGTGTTGAACCTCCACAAAGTGTTCTGCTCCGCAAAACCTATGCACAACAATGATTGGCAGCCTCGTCAGGTATAGGTGTTTGTAGTTGTGCCAGTACGATTAAAAGCGTACAAACTTAAAATGCAGGCAAAGTCAGATTTGTATGTATTTTATATCACTATTGTTAAATATCAAAGAAGCCGATGAAAGTAACCCAGGAAAAACTTCCAGCTAGCCAAATTGGTCTGGAAATCGAAGTACCATCAGAAAAGTCAAAACAAGCCTACGAGCAAGTAATTAAACAATTTGCTCGCGAGATTAACATTCCTGGGTTCCGCAAAGGCAAAGTTCCCCGCCAAGTTTTGCTACAGCGCCTAGGTCAAACTCGATTGAAGGCGACGGCTTTGGAAAACTTGATTAATGACTCCCTACAAAAAGCCCTGGAACAAGAAAAAATTGCAGCCATTGGCACTTTTGAACTCAGCACCGAGTTTGAAGAGTTACTGTCTAAGTTTGACCCGGAACAGCCATTGACATTCTCAGCTAAGGTTGACGTAGAGCCAGAAGTCAAAATGGGTGAGTACACAGGCTTGCAACTTCAAGCAGAAGAAGCTAAGTACGATGAGGCTCAAGTAGATGAGGTATTGGCAAAATATCGATCGGACAAAGCAGCTTTAATCCCCGTAGAAGGCCGGCCAGCTCAATTAGGAGACATGGCTTTGGTTGATTTCTCCGGCAAATTTGCAGATGCGCCAGAAGGCGAAACACCCGCAGAAATTCCCGGCGGTCAAGCAGAAGACTTTCAAGTAGAATTATCTGAAAATCAGTTTGTACCTGGTTTTATCCAAGGCATGATCGGCATGAATCCGGGAGAAACCAGAGAAGTTTCTGTACAGTTTCCTGACGAGTATAGCAGTGAAGAATTAGCCGGAAAACCAGCAGTCTTTACGATTACTCTCAAAGAACTTAAGGAAAAAGAATTGCCGGAGTTGGACGACGATTTCGCCAAAGAAGTTAGCGAGTTTGAAACCTTAGCCGAACTGCGCGAGTCCCTAGAAACTCGCTTTAAAGGAGACCAAGAGCGCAAAACATCAGGGAATAAAGAAAAAGCAATATTAGAAGCCCTAGTGGAACTAATAGAAGTGGAAATTCCCGAAACAATGCTCGATCGCGAAGTCGATTTCTTGCTTAATCAACAAGCCACCCAATTGAAAAATTATGGCATAGACATCAACCAATTGTTTACCGAAGACAATATGGGACCGATGCGGGAACGCTTGCGTCCAGAAGCAACAGACAAAATCAAGCAATCTCTAGCTCTAGCAGAAATCGCCAAGCTGGAATCTTTGTCTGTCGAACAAGCAGAAATCACAGCAGAAGTAGCCAAAGTCAGACAGCAGTTTCCCAAAGGAAATTTTGACCCCGAAAGGTTGCAAGAATTCGTCCGAGAAGACTTGCTCAAACAAAAAACCCTCACTTGGTTGGAAGAACATGGGACGATCGAACTCGTACCTGAAGGTTCTCTGACTCCCGCAGTAGATGAATCTGATGATGATGCAGATGATGCAGAAACTTCAGAAGCATCCACAACTGTTGAAGTTGAAGTTGTAGGGGAAGAGTAAGAGCGAGAATTAAAGTAGTAGGGACACTCCAGGAGCCCATAGGTGTCAACTTAACGTTAAACCCAGTCACAGATTGCTGTTTGACCATTAAGCCTAGATCCCCCCTAGCCCCCCGATCGAAGGGGGGGATAAGAGTTCGATCTTTCGTCCCCGCAACGATTCGGGGGATGCGAGGGGGATCTAGACTTAGGTAAAAGCGAGAGATACCAAGGGTTTCAGGCTTAAGTTGACACCAATGGGCTCCTGGAGTGTCCCTAGGGCGGGGATCGATAGGCGGGGCTCTGAAGTTAGATCGCATTTTACGTTTAATTAGAGCGACCTACTGATCGACTCCGGTTAAATAGTCACAATACTTGGGATCGACCATGCCCAATGCCCCATGCCCAATGCCCCATGCCCCATGCCCCATGCCCAATCTCCCAATCTCTGTCTAGAAGAGGCATAATAGTTAAAAGCTGGCGGCTTAATTTCAAGCTTTCATCAGCCGTAAAAAGTCTATAATCCTTGACTGGTGTCTTATGGTTGTATCTCAATCTTCCAACTACCTAATTACAAGCTCTAACAATTTTGAGGTCAGCGACCACCCCAGCAACGTAGTCCCAATGGTACTCGAACAGTCGGGGATGGGCGAGCGAGCCTTTGATATTTACTCGCGCTTGCTGCGGGAGCGCATTGTGTTTTTAGGAACCCCTGTAACTGACGAAGTGGCAGATTCCATAGTGGCTCAGCTACTGTTTCTAGACGCCGAAGATCCAGAAAAAGACATTCAAATGTACATAAATTCCCCCGGTGGTTCGGTGACGGCCGGCATGGCAATTTATGACACAATGCAACAAATCCGCCCGGATGTGGTGACAATTTGTTATGGTTTAGCAGCAAGTATGGGTGCATTTCTGTTGACAGCGGGAGCCGCGGGCAAACGGATGTCTCTGCCCAGTTCGAGAATTATGATTCACCAGCCCCTGGGTGGTGCCCAAGGTCAAGCAGTAGATATTGAGATTCAAGCCAAAGAAATCCTTTATCATAAGCGTAAGCTGAATGAACTGTTAGCGCACCACACAGGTCAACCGATCGATAAATTAGAGGCAGATACCGATCGCGACTTTTTCATGTCAGCGGCAGAAGCCAAAGATTACGGATTGGTCGATAAAGTCATAGCTAAGGAAAACCTTCCGGCGGCGGGAGAGAATGTCAGTGCACTGAATTAAGAGGCTGTTATGTCTAAATACGACTCCCATCTAAAATGTTCCTTTTGTGGCAAGTCTCAAGAGCAGGTACGCAAGTTGATCGCAGGCCCAGCAGTATATATCTGCGATGAATGTGTTGACTTGTGCAATGAAATTTTAGATGAGGAGTTGTTTGACTCCACCGCCGTGCCGGCCGCGACGGCAGTACCTCCAAAGCCGGAAACCAGCCAAAAGCGTCGCACTACTTCCGGGAAAAGCCTGTCTCTGAGCCAAATTCCCAAGCCGAGGGAAATTAAAAATTACCTCGATGAAAATGTGATCGGCCAAGATGAGGCGAAAAAAGTGTTGTCGGTGGCAGTTTATAACCACTACAAGCGTCTCAGTTTTATTCATAGCAAAAATAGTGGCAAGCACCCACCGGAAGAAGTAGAACTGCAAAAGTCAAATATTCTGTTAATCGGGCCCACGGGCTGTGGCAAAACGCTGCTGGCTCAGACTTTGGCAGATATGCTGGATGTACCGTTTGCAGTGGCTGATGCCACGACGCTGACGGAAGCGGGCTACGTTGGGGAAGATGTGGAAAATATTTTGTTGCGCTTGCTGCAAGTGGCAGATATGGATGTGGAAGAGGCGCAGCGCGGCATCATTTATATTGATGAAATTGACAAAATTGCCCGGAAGAGCGAAAATCCTTCGATTACGCGGGATGTGTCGGGGGAAGGCGTGCAGCAGGCGCTGTTGAAAATGCTGGAAGGGACGATCGCCAATGTACCACCTCAAGGCGGGCGCAAGCATCCCTATCAAGACTGCATCCAAATTGATACCAGCAATATCATGTTTATTTGCGGTGGCGCTTTTGTCGGTTTGGATAAAGTGGTAGAGCAGAGAACGGGCAAAAAGTCCATGGGTTTTATTCAGCCGGGAGAAGCTGTGCCGAAGGAAAAGCGGGCCGCCGATGTCCTCAAGCAACTGGAACCGGATGATTTAGTGAAATTTGGGATGATTCCTGAGTTTATTGGCCGGGTACCGGTGGCGGCGGTTGTCGATCCTTTGGATGAGGAGACGCTGATGGCGATTTTGACGGAACCGCGCAATGCTTTGGTTAAGCAGTATCAAAAGCTGCTAAAGATGGATAATGTGCAGTTGGAGTTTAAGGCGGATGCTGTGCGGGCGATCGCCCAGGAAGCATACCGACGCAAAACAGGGGCGCGGGCACTCAGGGGAATTGTGGAAGAGTTGATGTTGGATGTCATGTATGAGTTGCCGTCGCGCAAGGATGTCACTCGGTGTATGATTACTAAGGAAATGGTCGAGAAGCGATCGACTGCTGAGTTATTGGTACTTCCGTCTTCGCTACCAAAACCGGAGTCAGCTTAAAAGTTTTTGTATTGTCAATCAGCTTTTTATGGGCGGGCTTTCCGGCCCACCCCACAATAAACTTAATCTATGGTGGAACAGGCCGGAGAGCCTAGGGATTAAATCATCCTCGTCTGACTCAGAAGACAACGCAGGTAAATCCGGTTCAGATTCCCATGTAAAAGTTTCCGACTCCCAAACCTCCAAGCCATCCGAGAAATCAACTACTTCCCCATCAAACATCTGAGCCCACACCCCAGCAGCATTGACTACATCTTGGGCATCAGCCTGCACCGCCACAGATCGAGCATTTAAATCATTCCCAGAGGCGATCGACCCCTTACTCTGCCCCCCCGGTTCAGCAACATTTGACAGCTTGGCGCTAGTATTTTCAGGGGCTGGCGAGTGTTTTTGTGCTTCTCCCCTATTCGTGGAAAAATCCTCTAAAATTTCCGGTTTTTGTACCTGTTGATTCCCATCATCCACCGGAGTATAATTCCGAGAATTTCCCCCCATACGTCCGTTAGAATTTGGGAAATTCTTTGGTTCTAAACTATTAGTTTCAGTGGAATTTTTTAATCCCAATTGCACAGCGACTCGACGGTTAAAAATTTGCAAAAAAGCTTCTTCAATATTAGCTACTTTGTCTTTAACCATCTTGAGCAACTGTGGCGAATTAATTTTAATCACCGCCGCATCATTGCTAAAACTCACCAGATGTCCGTGTTGGCGAAGCAAGGATTGAGTACCGTGGGGGCGCACGCGAGTCAGTACCTGTTCCCACACTTGATTTAGATCGATTTCCCTAGGGGCATTAGTTGGTGCATAATTTGTGGCGTCAGCAGTTGGTATAGATTCTCGAATCGGTGCGGTGGATGTGTTTTCTGTGGGATTAGCCATAGGTGGCGAAGTCGTCGGAGGATGTTGCACATTCGGAATTGAAGATTCTGCAATATTAGATATCTGACTCCCCCCCTTGCTAAGGGGGGGTTGGGGGGGGTGAATTTGTGCTGGATGAGTATTTTGTGCTGGTTTATTTACTGGTTGCTGCTGAGTTCTAATTGCTGAGGGTAATAATCCCAACAGCGTTACTTCCAGCCACAAACGCGGCTGAGTCGTGTTTTTAATTTGCACTTCGTGGGTTTGCAAATGTTTCTGGCCAGCCAAAATTAACTCGGCATCCCAATGGCGGGCAAAATTGCAAAGTTTATCCCAAGTTCCGCTGGTTAAAGCTACTAAATCTGACCGTTTTGGTGCTGCTTTGGCTATCAGCAAATCTCGGTAAAAACTGGCGAGATTCTGAAGTACAATCAGCGGTTCTCGACCGCGATTCATCAGGTGACGGGTCATGTCTACTAACGCTGTGGCATCGTCTTTGTCAATAGCTTCTAGCAGTTCCATTAAGTCGTTTTCTGGGACTGCACCGACTAAATCCCAAACTTTTTCGATTGTGACTTCACCGGGAAATAAACTTAGTTGATCGAGCAAACTTTCGGCATCTCGCAGTCCTCCTTGGGCGAGTTGAGCAACCATTTGTACTGCGTCGCTGGCAATATTGATATTTTCTAATTGGGCGATTTTGTGCAGGTGGGCGGTCATTGAGTCGAGGGCGATGCGGCGAAAGTCGAATCTTTGACAGCGGGAAATAATGGTCGGTAAGACTCTTTGAGGGTCTGTTGTTGCGAGGACGAATACGACGCGATTTGGTGGTTCTTCTAAGGTTTTTAAGAGAGAGTTGAATGCCTGGGTGCTTAGCATATGGCAATTATGAACCAGAAGACCGTTAGCGACAAAGTTATGGTTGTCTTCTACTTCTATGTCATAAACTTTCTCTACCCCAACGACTTTTACAGATTCTACCTTCTCCGAATTTGTAATCCATTGAAGGGATTGAATACTGTTTAAAGTCTGCGACCCATTTTCTGCTGGTTTCAGCGCCCCTATGTATGTAGTGGTAGGTTTTACCTGTGTTAGACCTTGTGTAAAACTTGGTTGTTGTTGGGTATCCCAAGCCTGTAAGCCACTTGGCAATGAGTTGATTTTCTTCCCCAGAATATCCTTCTGTATGAATTTGAATATTTGGACTTCCTTCTGGCGAAATGCTGAGCGATCCATCATCCATGTACCACCAAGTAAGTCCTTCGGGAGTGATGCAATCGAGCCAATCCATTGTGACGTATTTTCCTTTTCCGTTGGGTTTAACAGCGTCAAAGACATCTCTAAGTTGGGGATGGCAGACTGTGTTGCAACAGACTGATATATTTCCGTATCCTTGGTTAGGTGTAACTCGTAACTTGGGTCGCAGTGTCGAAAGGCAAGAGGCTTTGTATTCCAACCATTCCCGCTGCGTTTCTCCGTGTGTCCAGCCCAATCTTGGAAATCGGCTATATTTATTTGGGTATGTGATAGAACCGTCTCCAAGCAATGTTCCGTAAATGAGTCCGAGTGTTTCTGGTTGCAAAACTTCGGCATTTGCCAAGAACTTTTCCGTTCTTGCATCCCAAAGTCCATGTCTTTTTTTATAGGGATGTCGCTGCCAATGAGACTGAATGCTCTTAATCCCTTTGCCTTTTTTTTGTAAAAAGTCTGGTATTTCGAGTTGTTCTCCACAGCCACACGCACAGAGAGGTCGGATGGCTTGAGCCTGTTCGAGAATAGAGGCAAAGTCGTAGGATTTTTGTCCGTAGGTATTCCCGTAAAATTGATGTCCTCTGGCAAATCTCCGCAAGCGTCCATCTGTTCCAATTTTGTGAATGAGGGTGCGGCACCCACATTCACAGGGGATAGTATCTTCACTCCTTCTTTTACGTCTTTTGCTGGTATCCATCCTTGTTCGGTTCTGATTAAGTGATTGCCGGTGCATCTGATTTCTCGATGGCTCGTCTTAATAACCAGTGTTGGTTTCTCACCCTGTTCTAACCACCTTAAAACTTTTTTAAATTCCCAAACTTCTGAGCTTTCGTTATAGCTGAGGACTTTTTTTCCTTTGATTTTGGGATTATCTATGCGCATTAGACCTTCGCTAGTTTGCACCTGAGAATCACCAGTCAAACACTCGTCGATCACATATACTTTATAGCGGCATTGTACGGGGGAAAATTGAGCGCGTTCGATCAAATCCCGGATGTTATCGACTCCTGTGTTGCTGGCGGCATCAATTTCGATTACGTCTAGTGTGGAACCTCTGGCTATTTCTTGGCAAACGTTGCATTTGCCGCATGGTGTGGGGGTTGGGGCACCCGTAGAAATACAGTTGAGGGATTTGGCAAAAATTCGAGCACTAGAGGTTTTACCGGTGCCTCTGGGGCCTGTGAATAGATATGCTGGTGCTATGCGATCTTGGAGGATGGCGCTGGTGAGGGTTTGGGCGATCGCCTCTTGGCCTACTAATTCGGCAAAAGTCTGGGGGCGATATTTGTGGTGGAGGGGTTCGTAGGTCACGATCGAATATGGGTGTTATGTTAACTTGGGAGATGTGGTTCGATCGCACCATAGCTCAATTTTGAAAGCAAGTCCTCTGGAGGCGAACTTAGTGGAACGAAGAACTCGTAGCATTTAGTACCTAAGTCTTTTGGGCGCTACGATCGTCCGGGCGATCGATTGTGCTCCTCAAAATTTTTTAGGAGCGATCGGAGAATTACTATTAATCTATGTAAATTCACTGATGTTTTCGAGAAAGTGCTCTGCTGAAAAAACATTTTTTCTGGTGGTACTGGTATAATACATAACAAATTATTAACCATCGCTTTTTGCCAGTGCAAGGGTGCAATTTTCCGAGATTTCGCGAACCTGCTTGCAGTTAAAGATAAAGTATTAATTAGAGGGTGCCCGTTCGAGTTGTAGAAATCCAATTGTAGAAAGATTGTGGTAGAAAGAAGTCAAGGTGGCTCGAACCAGCGAGTTGCAATGTCATCTCCACTCAGGGGCATTCTATAAATATAGCGTCAAATTTTACCCTTTAAAAGCCCATGTCAACCAAAATAATCCTTGTAGAACCAAGGTTGGCAGTAGCCTCTCCCAAGCCCAAACAGGCTAAGCCAGGAGGTTTACCCTCGGATCAAATCTTGATGGGAGCATCGGGATTACTGTTGTTATTACTTGTCGGTTTAGCGGTGTTTAGCAAAATAAAAATGGATGGTTTGAGCAAGAAGCTCACTTTTGAGGAATTTAGAAATAGAGAACTCCAGAAAAAATATAAAATGGCTCTGGAAACCCTATCAAAAATGGAAAAAAATCCAGACCTCATCCACTCACGAGACTTTAATTTAGACTACCTGAGAATGCGGATGGCGGAAGAAGTTTTTCACTTTGCCATTGTGAATCAAATTAAGGTAAAAGTCAAAGAAAAAATTAGTATTGCTCTGCGTCCAACTCAGGGTAGTGTAGGAGATAAAACTGGGAATGCCGGCAGTGGCAGACAAGTGGATTCGATGTTTGATATCGAATACGAAACTGGCGATCCGGCGGTAAAAATCGAAAAGCGAGTGCTGTTTCGGATTCAAATTAAGTTGATGAAACTCCCGACTCAGGCAACATCGGCGACAATTAATCAAATTATTGACTGTTTGGAAACTTACCTGAGCCCTTCCGACGACCACGACAGTTGGCAGCCCACAATTCAAGGTCGCATCGTTCACATTGAATGGGACCAAAAGGCGAAACCGACGCCGATGTTGGTGCTGGAACAGTCGAATGAAGGAGTGAATGTCACTTTCAGAACTACTAGAGCTGCCGCTGGCAGACCTGCAAATGACAATGACAGTCAGTTAGCAGGTGCTAAGGGGGCAAAAGGTAAGAGTGCAAGTAAAAGTGGATCGAAGAGTTCTACAAAAACAGGTACTAAGCGTCCGACTTCCCGCAAGTAATTGTGAACATATTTTAGCTATTTAGGGAAATCAAAAAGCACCTCGGTCATGTAATGTTCTGCCCAATCTTGACCGAAAGCTTTTTCCAATACGCGACGGGTTTTGTCGTTTTGTTGCTGCTGGGTGCAGTAGTAAATTTGAGCATCGAGAATTTTCGATGCTTCGGCGACAGAAACTGGTTCTGAGGCTACTGCCAGTTTGCAGTGAATTTCCATGTAGGATTCAACTATGTCCAGAAATCGACTTTCTTCTTCTGGGGAATCTGGGCGCACAAATAGGCAAAATTCTGAAAAAATATCGCCCCATTCGGGAATTTGGCGGGGACAGGAAAACTGGTTGACGGGCAGAGTTTGCAGTGGAGTGCGGTAGGTTTCGGACAAAGTGCGATCGGCATTGAGGGGAGAAAGGTCGGCGATCGCAGCGCTAATTTGGCCTTTACCTGCTACGATGTCCGTACCGAACATGGGCAAAGCGTAATTTGGTCTGGGAAACATTACGCAGTGCAGGATATCCAGCAAGGGGCCGACTTTGGCCAGTTCTAGGTGTATTTTACGGAATTGGGGAGTTTGATAGCATCGGTTTTCGATGATCAGTTTTTCTCCTTCCAAACGCCCTTCCACATATCCCAACTCAGCAGGCAGGTGGTAGGGTTCCAGGTCGAGGTACCGACGCCATACTGATTCTATCCGATCGGCTAGTTCGCGGATGAGGTAGTGTTGTTGGTCTCGTAGAGAAGGCTTGGATATTTCTAACATTCTGATTTATGGGGCGATCGGCTTAACAAAACTTTATTCAACTGTTGCAGGATGCAGGAACAAAGGTAGATACTTTTAAGGATATCAGTAAGATCGACGGGCGAGCGAGCAAGTTTTACAGGAGATGAATCTATGTTTGGTCTAGGATTGCCCGAAATGGGCATTATTGCGGTAGTAGCTATTCTAATTTTCGGTCCCAAGAAAATTCCAGAGTTGGGAAATGCTTTGGGAAAAACCTTGCGGAGTTTTAAGGAAGGGGTGAGTCAAGCTGAGGATGAATCTCCTGTCAAGGAGAAGGAGAAGGAGAAAGAGGAAGATATTCAACCGAAAGTTTAAATTAGGTTGGTAGTCAGGATTTTAGTCCTGATATTTAAGGAATAAAGTTCTCGATAGAGCATCCCGATTTTGTATGGGCTATAGCATTCCGGCAGACAATTTATTAGCTCGCGCCAGAGATTTACAGCCGGAATGCTTCGCCCCTAAGAATATATTTGCAAAACACAGATGCACCATTAACTATTTGTGGAACTGGTCGAAGAGTCCGTTGCTAAAAATGATACAAATCCCAAAATAAAAGTGGTATACTATCGACTTTAACTCCTAGTCCAATAAATAGAGAAAATAGTAACATAATATGGTCGTTATTACCTCCCAAGAAATTGCTTTATTTCGCTCAGAGTTAGCAGCCTATTCCCAAGCATTGAAGGCCCTAGATGAAATCGAAGATTGCGAGGGAAATATCGAAGATGCAGCGATATCTCTGGCAATTCAAGCCGGACAAGAACCGAATATTTCTGAAAATTGGCTAGACGGATTAGCCAAAAGATGCCGCGTTGCTATTTGCAAATCTGAGATTAAAGAAGAGTTGATAAATGGACGTTTGAATGCAGCCTTCGGAGATTTGTTGGCGGCGAAAGTTTGCCCGGATATTTTGATAACTGCGGTGATTATTTATGTATTTAAAACAGGGGTGAATGAGTTTTGCGAGCCTCTTGATTATAAACTGTAAAGCTATATTAGTGGGTGGCGAGAAACCGGGTTTTTACGAACATACTTCGTTACACCACCCAAAAATTACAAAAAACCCGGTTTCTGAGATTTCCGGTTTCTGAGATTCTGTGGGTGGCGAGAAACCGGGTTTTTACCAACCTACTTTGTCATATTGTTTCTGGTTACATCGGAATGATTTAACCTTTCTAGAACACAGAGGACACAGAGGGAGAGAATAGAGTTCTGAATAATTCAGATGAAGAGACGATTTGATATCACACCACCCAAAAATCACCAAAAACCTGGTTTCTTAGGTTCTGCGGTTTTTGAGTCCATGAGTAGTTAAACGAGAATATATAAAATGCAGATAGGCATATTTTTAGGAAATCTCGGAAATCCCCTAATCTATTATCCCAAGTTAGCGAAGATTACTGGCGGTGTCTCGGCTAGTATTTTGCTATGTCAATTATTTCAATGGCAATCTCAACTAAAAAAATCAGAATGGCTAACAACTAATTGCGATGAGATTGAAGCAGTCACTGGGTTAAATTGCGAAGAACAAGAATTAGCCATAAATCAACTCAAAAGTCGTTTGCTCCTCAAAGCAAAATCAATTAATTACCACATATATACCTGGGAACTCTGGGCTGATATTGATGCTTTCGAGGAAATACTTAATAATTACTTCACCGGAAATTCTGATAATAGTATAACACAAAGTCTGCCAAAAAGTCTCAATTATCCTGTAGAAATAGTGGCGGATAATTCTCCATCTAGTCCTAGCATTAAAACAGACAAATTCTTCGGTCAGCCCCGTAAACCTATAGCTGTTGCTGTCACCCCAAATTACCAATTTAGTGGCCCTTGGAATTCCCAAGAAGAACTGCACAATTTTCAACGGGCTTTAGAAGCCTATGCTCGAGAACGCAACTTGGGTTTTGGCAATCCTTCGGGCTGGGCTTTCAAAATTATTGATAGCATTACTAAGGGCTTAGCTTCGACTTTTTGGGATGAATTTATTGCTGGCATTCCTTTAGGAGAAAGTCAGAAGGTGCAGCGAGATTGGGAAATTGCACCACAAGTGCCTTATCCGGCCTTTGAAGAGGAGCGAATTCAATATTACGTGCACAAAGGTGAACCGCTGGAAGCAGCGGTTTCTAAGGCTCGTGCTGATTTGAGAAATCCGGTTGTGGGTAAGGATTTGTGGGAGGGTTTTTTGCGAAAGTGCGATCGCCTTGCGGAGGATGCTTTCCAAGCCAAACAGCAGGGGGTTGAGACACCATATCTGCCGTCTTCCTTCAACGAAAAACCCCAAATCACTAAGGATAGCGTGATGCGGAAATTAGGGGCGATCGCACCGCAGTTTGCCCTGAATCAATCGACATCTGAGGCGATTCCCGAACCGCCAAAACTTGCCGAGCAAGCATCACCAACTCCGGCCGAAATTCCTAGTATTTCTACTTTGCAAAAAGCTTACAATACTCCTCTTGGTCGCAGTATAATTGAAAAACAGATTGCTGAGAATCCAGACTGGGGCTACGAAATAGTTGACGGGGAAATAGTGGAATCAATTCCTTTTTAGGAGGCGAATATGAAACGAATTAGCGAGATTAATCCGCTGGGGGAAGAACGCCGAAATCCTTCGGAAGAAAAGAGGGAAGAATTGCGACGGGAAAGGTTGCAACGAGAAAGAAATGCAGGATATCAAATGTTAGTTGAACTCTGCGATTTGGGCGAATACGACATGGCGCAGCAGTTGGCAAATCGCAACTTTAATTGGGGTTATGAAATAGTTGATGGGATTGTGATGGAAAGGATGGATTAGATTTGTAGTAAATAAGTCGGTATATAGCCTTTCTCAGAAAGATGAGTAATAGGTAATTGCTAATAGGTAATTGGTAATAGGTAATTAGGTGGGGGCGGGTTTGATAGATTGTAAATGCTAGGCAATTATTGTTTGTAAAACCCGCCCCTACGAAATTGCAAATTATACAATAAAAAAAAGATTTGGGTGGGGGCGGGTTTGATAGATTGTAAATGCTAGGCAATTATTGTTTGTAAAACCCGCCCCTACGAAATTGCAAATTATACAATAAAAAAAGAGGCAGGGAATATTCCCTGCCTCCAATTAGCAATGACTGTTAACCTAAAAATTAGATTAGCCAGCCAATACTTTTTAGTAGCCTCTGGTGTTAGGCTTGTGGACGATGAAGCTGAGCAAAGGCAACTTCCAAAGAGTCCAATAGCGCATTTCAGCGGCGGAGGTTTCGTTGAATTCTACGCCGGGAATGTAGCCTTGATCCAAGATGTATTGCAGTTGCTTGGCAATTTGTGCGTCTGTCAGCGGGGGCAAATAGGACAGAGTTTCGTAACGACGCTCTTTAGGTAAAGTTTTCATTTTTCTATCTCTAAGGTGTGTGTTCGATTCGCACTCGTGCGATCGATTAACTCGACAAATTATCTAGATTCGGTTCAGAATCTATGGAGGATGTTTCAGGATTACTGCTAGCCACAGACCAATTAAGCTGCGTAATTCGCTCCAAATGCTGGCGTCTGTGTTCCATATTCGACTGTTGAATGCCAGTAGAAACCATTTCAGGCAAAAACTCTGTCACATCATGGGCCAGATATTCTCGCACCGTCATGATCCGAAATCCCAAATCTTGATTTTCCCTCAGCAATTCTTGAACGTATGCTTCTCCATCTTGGATTTTGCCCTTGGTGGAAAAGTCATTCAACCAGATTGCTAGAGGAGGATTGGTTTCGCTCAATTGAGCAATCACAATCCGCACGGATTGATAGGTTAGGTAACTTGCCAGCACCTTAGCGGTGTCTTTCGCAACTTGTTTGAGATCCATTTGACCCCAGCTCCCTCAAAT
>RDXH01000360.1:0-3459 GCA_004292745.1 Oscillatoriales cyanobacterium
ATTCCCGTGAATATCCCACCAGCGCAACCAAAGTTGCGTTTGATTTTGGTAACTTCCCTGCCAAAGTCCCAACTCAATTTCTAATGGTTCAATCGGATAGTGACCCCTTTGATTAGGTTCGAGTTTTTGATAAGCAAAATCTCTCAAATGATAGACTTCTAATCGATCGTTGCTCATCTCATAAATGCCGTAGTAAGGAATCCGAATAATTTGCTCGTAAACCCAAAACTTACCCGGCTTTTGCACTTCTCCTGCATCAGTCATCAACAGAGGAGTGGCATCCCGTTCTTCATTGCCATTGCCGCTGGCAAATTCCAAAGCAATTAAAGGTGCCATGTGTTCTCGCCACAGCACGTAAGAACGGCGATATTTTCCCTGTTCCGGGCGTGCTGAAACATTCGGCGCGTAGAACCAGTCAGGAGCTTCTGCCCCTTTTTCCGGTGGTTCAGTTTCTCGCCAATAAATCCCAGAATCTTGTCCGATGCAGTAGCGTCCGTCGGGATGTCGCCGCTGCAAAACAGGCCCGATCGAATCAGTGAGAATTATGCTTTGAGGATGCTCCTGAAAATTTTTCACGAAAGTACCGTCAGACTCAGGAAGTTGTGTATGATCGGGAAATGCGGGGGGCAACCGACTTATTACTCAACTTATTTCTCACCTATCTGGATATACATCGAGTCGAGTGATGTTTGTACCAAAATCTATAATCTATTATTGCTAATCAAACTTTCTTAGATTCTGAAAAAATTCCTCTAAGCTATTGGCTATACAATAAACATTAGAGTAATTTACTTCTGCTTCATCTTCTGATTCCCAATCATGATCCCAGAAATATACATTGCCTAAATCGATGCCATCAATCGATAAACAAATTAAGTTCCCGCCTGGATCGTTGGCGATCGGAATCAAATTAGATGGAATTCTTTTTTCTCTTTCTTTGTAGAGCATTAAATAATCATCTAAATTATCATACTTACCACTATGAATGCCGAGAAATCTATTGACTACTCCTAACCGATTACCTACTTCCGAACGATATACAAAACCACCTATTTCAGGAAATCCACCATTGTGACTTAGCAAAAAATTTATGTAGTTTTGGGGCAGTTGCATCCCCAATCGCTGTTCTAGAGACTTAATTTGTGCAATGGCGATCGGGGGATAAGATTCATGAATTTGAATGTTCATTTATGTCTCTACAATTCATAACTCTCTTCACCCAGACTTCCCACTTCCCCACTACCCAGAAACTCTTCCTCCTCTACTTCCTCATTAACAGAGTCGAAACTTTCCACCACAAACGGCAAACCAGCCCCCATTAAACCTCGCTGAATCAGTTCCGGCGTTTCATCAAACAACACAAATAAAGGATGAATAGCCTCAGCTCGATCGCTGAAAATATGCCTGTAACGATGTGGCATCACCCACTCATAATCTTTATCTAGCCAAACCTGACACTGCCGCCAGCGGCCAAGTAACTCAGAAAACTCCTCATCCGGGCGATGAATGAAAATCAAAATTTCCACCCCAATTTTCACTTTCCATTCAGGATCGCACATCAAAATCGCCAAATCGCATGGCAAACAAACTGCCTGTCCGGGCGATATGCTAGCGCCACTACTTCGCGCATAAGAAACTCCCTCTCGCAGCCGTGCGATCGGCAAAGGAATTGCGATTAAACTATCATCAATACGACGAATACTCGGAATCATTTCCATGTAAAGCCGATATTTTTTCAGCAGTTCAAGGGCGTTAGAAGATTCGCTATATTGTGCTAATAAAGCTTCGTAATGTGATTTTTTAATGGACATTTTAAATTAAGTAATAGGTAATAGGTAACAGTCAACTGTCAACAGTCAACTGTCAACAGTCAACTGTCAACTGACTGTTTTTTACATCTTCTGGAACACTGCAAACATCGGCAGATACATAGACAGCAAAATCGAACCTACGATACCACCTACAACCACAATCATCAGCGGCTCTAGCATACTCGTGAGTCCTTTTACAGCCTCTTCCACCTCAGTTTCGTAGAAAGCGCCAACTTTCACCAGCATCTTGTCAAGTTCCCCAGTTTCTTCGCCAATTGCGATCATTTGAATTGCCAAAGAAGGGAAAACTTTCTGTTCTTGTAAAGCAATACTGATCATGCCGCCACCTTGAATTTCCTGCCTTGCATATTCGATCGCATTTGAGATTGCCTGATTCCCAGCCACATCTCGCACAATTTCCAAAGAGTTCATAATCGGTACACCCGATCGCGTCAGCGACCCAAATATCACACAAAATCGAGCTACAGCCGATTTTTCCAGCAAATCTCCAAAAATCGGCGCCTTCATCATCATCTTATCAACTTGCAGGTGACCTACTGGAGTTTTGTAGTACATCCCGAATCCAATATTTAGCGCTATAATCACCCCAATAGTTGTCACCTGTTGGATGGGAGGCCAAGCCGTACAAAATGCACTAATTGCCAACATAAACACCGTAAAAGCCGGCAAATCTGCACCAATATCCTTAAATATTTTCGCAAAAGTTGGTAGCAGAAATATCGTCATTGCGAAAAAAATCACGATCGCGATGGAAAACACAGTCTTCGGATAAGACATCGCCGAATTAATTTCAGACGACGTTTTATGATTTTTTTCCATCATTACCGCCAGACGGTCTAATGATTCATCTAGCACACCCCCGACTTCTCCCGCTGCGACCATACTGATAAACAGTTGGTCAAAAACATCAGGAAACTTCGCCATTGATTCTGCCAAATTTATCCCCTCTTGTACGTCAGCATTCATGCTCCTGATCGCTCGTTTCAACTTAGGATTAGAACACTGTTCCTGCAATACAGAAAGACATCTAACGATGGCAACCCCTGCATTAAACATCGCCGAAAACTGACGAGCAAAAATCGCTAAATCTTTAATGGTAACACTGCTAAAATTGTACTCTATTTCCTCCTGAATTTTCTCAATACTAAAGCCGCCTTTAGACTTTTGACCGATAACATTGGTAGCCATATATTGCCTCTGGGATTTTATTGAAAATTAGTAATCAGTCGTTATTGGTTATCGGTTATCGGTTATTGGTTATCGGTTATCGGTTATTGGTTATCGGTTATTGGTTATTGGTTATTGGTTATTGGTTATTGGTTATTGGTTATCGGTTATTGGTTATTGGTTATTGGTTATCGGTTAGTGGTTATCGGTTATCGGTTATTGGTTATCGGTTATTGGTTATCGGTTATTGGTTATCGGTTATCGGTTATTGGTTATCGGTTATTGGTTATCGGTTATTGGTTATCGGTTACTGGTTACTGATTACTGGTTACTGGTTACTGATTACTGGTTACTTATTTAACAATTCCCAATTCCCAATTCCCAATTCCCAATTCCCAATTCCCAATTCCCAATTCCCAATTCCCAATTCCCAATTCCCAATTCCCAATTCCCAATTCCC
>RDXH01000360.1:3523-4114 GCA_004292745.1 Oscillatoriales cyanobacterium
CAATTCCCAATTCCCAATTCCCAATTCCCAATTCCCAATTCCCAATTCCCAATTCCCAATTCCCAATTCCCAATTCCCAATTCCCAATTCCCAATAACTGAATTAATGACCCCCTGTCTTGGCACCAGCAGGTGCCGGACCGATCAAGCGTTCGAGTTCATCTGGCTTAGATGCCTTGGCCATTCCCGATTCCCAAGTGATTTTACCAGCCTTGTAAAGATCAGATAAAGCCATTTCCATTGTCCTCATGCCCAACTTCGCCCCCATTTGGATTTGGGAGTAAATCATGGGAGTTTTCCCCTCCCGGATCAAGTTAGACATAGCAGGAGTATTCAGCATGATTTCCATAGCACAGCAACGGCCGCCGCCAACTTTCACCACCAAATTTTGGCTGGCTATTCCCACCAAAGAGTTAGACACCTGGGCGCGAACCTGGGGTTGTTGAATGGGCGGGAACACGTCCAAAATCCGATCGATCGTAGCAGCCGCAGAATTAGTGTGCAGCGTTCCCATTACCATGTGACCCGTTTCCGCAGCCGAAATTGCCAGACCGATCGTTTCCAAGTCGCGCATTTCCCCCACCAGAATCAC
>RDXH01000086.1 GCA_004292745.1 Oscillatoriales cyanobacterium
AAAAGAAAACCGCTATACAAACCATCGAGGTTGAGATTCTCAACCTACTTGTTCGAGATACTGAGCCAAGTCATCTCGCAGGCGACTGAGTTGAGCTTCTGTTGTCACACGCAGGCGATCGTCCCTAACCGTAATCAGCACTTTCGCAGCAAAGGGAGTCGGCCAGATATTCGGATTGCAGAACACTTCAAAAAATACCTCCCCTGCATAGCGGTATTCCATCGGTTTTTGGGGAGAAGCTTTGCCGCCCGCAGTTTTGGCTGCGACTGCTTTGAGACTTTCCATCAAAGTGGCGATCGCACTTTGCAAATCCCGCGCGGCTTGGGGGGAAAAGCTAAAGGAGACAGAACCTTCAACTAAATTCAGCGTAAATTGAGAAACAGACATAAGCAATCAAATTTAACAGACAATTGTTAATGATAAAAGATACAGTAACCGAAAAGAAGTACATTCTCGCTAAAATGGGCAGCCTGAATCCAATTAATTAAAAACTATCTCAATAAGCTAGGCCAAATTAATGAGTGTAAATATAACTCTAAGCTAGCGTCTGCAAGACTTTTAACCTTTTGTTACTCGATCGGCTTTAAACTAGAAATTAGAAATTTTAATTTCTGATTCAGGAGACTCTATGCTAGCCGATAACCGTTCCGAAATCCGTAAGGTATTAATCATTACGTTATTGCTAAATATACTGGTGATGGTAATTAAAGCAGTCGTGGGTTGGTTGACAGGTTCTCTTAGTTTGTTAGCAGATGCCTTGCACAGTGTCACAGACAGTGCTAATAATATTTTAGGACTGGTGACTAATCATTATGCAAATCCCCAACCCGATCGCGATCATCCCTACGGACATCAGAAATTTGATGCGATCGGCGCTTTGGGAATAGCAGTTTTTTTGGGGATTGCTTGTTTTGAAATTCTCAGCGGCGCGGTGCAAAGGTTGCTACATGGTGGCAAAATTGTCAAAATATCCCCCAACGAACTATGGATCTTGCTGATTGTACTAGGAATCAATATTTTTGTTACTTTTTATGAGCGCGGAGTTGGAAAACGCCTGGGTAGTGCTATTTTAGTGGCGGATGCTCAACACACGATGAGTGATGTTTGGGTAACAATTATGGTAATTGCTGGGTTGATTGGTGTGTGGCAAGGGGAAGTTTGGAATATACCTCAACTGCAATCTATCGATGTGTTTTTGTCTTTTCCTGTGGCTCTGTTGGTGTTTCACAGCGGTTGGAAGGTGCTAACAGAAAATCTACCTTGGTTGGTGGATGAAATGGCGATCGCACCGGAAATTATTCACGAGATCGCGATGGATGTACCCGGAGTTGTCAACTGTCACTCGATCGCCTCTCGTGGCGTAGTGGGGCGTCAGGTGTTTATTGATATGCACATGATTGTGGATGCGGCTGATGTAGAAACTGCTCACCGGATTACAGAAGAAGTAGAAGCCCATTTGGAAGAACGTTTCAGTCCTGTACGCATCTTAATTCACGTTGAGCCACCCGCTTATCAGTCCGATCGAATTAGCTACGATTCTGAAAACAGAAGTCATTAGTCATTAGTCATTAGTCAGGGGTCATTCGTCATTAGTTATTAATCCTGTCAGAGGATGAGGAAGGTATTTTTGCCCATCGCAATTCCTCCAATTTTTCACATGAAATGTAGCCAGCCATGCTACGATGTGATAAAACTCCAGATGCAGAACAGACTCGATACACAACCATCGAGGCTAAAAAATATCAGAGTCACCCCTGTACAACCAAATCCATTGCCAGTAATGAGTCCTGAGAATACCTTACACGACGTATCAACTGATGTAGATGCCCAATCTACAAGTGCAGCAGACAGCCAGTCTCCTGAACATCATCCTGAATCACTCCAACCAGAACTTCAGGAAGAATCTCAGACAGAATCTGGGCCAGATGCTCAGACAGAATCTCAGACAGAATCTCAGACAGAATCTCACACAGAATCTCACACAGAATCTCACACAGAATCTCACACAGAAATTCAGACAGAATCTCCGACAGATGCTCCTTCAGAAATTCAACCAGAGTCTGGGTCAGAATCTCACTCAGAAATTCAGCCAGAATCTGGATCGGAATCTCCACAAATTCAAGCAGAAAAAGTAAGCAAGCCTACTCCCAAGCCAATCAAGAAATCTGATTTGGGCTATCAGCAAAAAACTCAACAAGATGCTCCTCAAGCAAAAACCGAAGGGGAAAGCAAGCCTACTCCTAAGCCGGTCAAAAAAAGTGACTTACCACCTGCTTCAGAACCTCAGCTAGAGGCTGCCACAGAGCAAGCACCACCAGCAGAAATCCCGTCTACTCCAAAAGCGAAGAAAATAATTGGAGGAGTGTCTAAATCGGCATCTCAGAGAAAACCTTCTAGAGATGGGGCAGAAAGTGGCGGTGGCTTCAATATGGCGACTCAAAGACCGCCGAAAGCACCAAAATCTAATTCTTGAAGTAGGACGATAGATTGTTCAGACTTACCATGCGATCGCTCTCGATCGCACTTTAAAAATATTACCATCAAAATTTACTCGCAATCAAAGGTTTTATACAATATTAATCAACTTTAATCAATATTGCTTTGGGTGCAGATATCAACCCATGAACACAAATAAACGCAGATAAAATTCCATCTGCGTTTATTTGTATTAAAATAATCTTCTATCTATCATATCAATTCCGGTTGTATCGGAATGATTTAACCGCGAAGGCGCTAAGGACGCGAAGTTCGAGAAGAGAGAGTTTAATACAGGACTCGGAAGAGAGGATTTTATATCACTCCCACTCGATGGTTCCAGGGGGCTTAGAAGTAATGTCGTAAACCACGCGGTTCACCCCTTTAACTTCATTCACAATCCGATTTGAGATTAATTCCAACAAATCGTAAGGAACTCGCGCCCAATCGGCCGTCATCCCATCTTCACTGGTAATAAACCGCAAGACAATTGGGTAAGCATAGGTGCGTTGGTCTCCCATCACCCCTACACTGCGAATGGGAAGCAAAACTGCAAAAGCTTGCCAAAGTTCGTTGTACAATCCGTGTCGATTAATTTCTTGGCGCACCACCAAGTCAGCATCCCGCAAAATATTTAATCTTTCGGCGGTAACTTCTCCCAGAATCCGAATCGCTAATCCCGGCCCAGGGAAAGGTTGTCGGTTGACTATTTCTTCTGGAAGCCCGATCGATCGGCCGACTTTTCGCACTTCATCCTTGAACAATTTTCGCAGCGGTTCGATCAGCTTAAAGCACAAATCTTTAGGTAAACCGCCGACGTTGTGATGGCTTTTAATTTTGACAGCAACTCGTTCGCCACTTTTGGGATCTACATTAGTGTCAGCAGATTCAATTACATCTGGGTAAAGAGTACCTTGGGCGAGGTAATCGAATGGTCCAAGACGCTTCGATTCTGCTTCAAATACGCTGATAAATTCGTGACCAATCCGCTTGCGTTTTACTTCAGGATCGGTAACACCTTCAAGCTGAGCTAAAAAGCGTTCGCGAGCATTAACATACTCAACATCTATGTGGAATTGCTCTTTAAATAATTTCACCAACCGTTCCGGTTCATACTTCCGCATAAACCCTTGGTCGATAAACATACAGGTAAGTCGATCGCCGATCGCCCTATGCAGCAAAAAAGCCAAAGTTGAAGAATCAACCCCGCCAGATAGAGCCAATAATACTCGTTTGTCTCCGACTATGGCTCTAATTTCACGAATCGATTCCTCGACAAAAGTAGCTGTGGTCCAAGTCGGTTCGCACTCGCAAATATGATAAACAAAATTACGAATTAAAGCCTGTCCACCGATGGAATGAACTACTTCTGGATGAAACTGAACTCCGTATAGATTTTTGTCGTGATTAGCAATTGCAGCACAGGAAGTATTTTCCGTGTGAGCTAGAATCGCAAAACCTTCTGGCAATTCGGTACAAGAATCTCCATGGCTCATCCACATGGTGCTACCATCTTCGACATTAGTCAACAAATCCGTAGGGTCGTCAATAGATAGGGATGCCTTGCCATATTCGGCTAACTTAGCGCGATCGACTACCCCTCCTAGTTGCTTGACCATCAACTGCATCCCGTAGCAAACACCCAACACGGGTATTCCTAAATGCCAAATTTCCGGGTCACATTGGGGCGCTCTTTCGTCATATACAGAACTCGGCCCACCTGAAAGAATAATTCCTTTAGGAGCGATCGCTGCTAACTGTTGGGCAGTAGTGCGGTAAGAAATAACTTCTGAATATACTTGAGTTTCGCGAATGCGACGAGCAATCAGTTCGGAATATTGCGAACCGAAGTCGAGAATCACTATCTTCTGGCGATCGATCTGCCCCAGAGAAGAGTTGGTCAGGGCGGATTCAGTTTCTATTTGAGTAGTCACGGTTAGTGGGTAATTGCTAATTGCTAATGGGTAGAACCTAGAACCGAGATTATTCGTCTGAAATAAACCTAGGTAATTAAGGTCTAGGGAGTTGGAATTAAGACTTAATTAAGTATTATCCCCGATCGATCTTGGAGCAAGAGTTACGGGATATTCACACCACATTAACAAATTTGTGTCAAAAATGTATCTCCTAGTTCACTTTTAACAATAATTTTGCGATCGCGCCCGAACATCACTGAGCCCACGGGCACACGCTGCCCGCTGTGAGTAAACACGCAATCCGATGAGCGCAAGTCTATCTGTTGAGCGATGTCGCCGTAAATGCGATCGACCCAATTGCTGTCATTCTCCGCATCAAAAACCCGCAGTTGCTCCAGAGCATCTTCCGCCGTAGCAGCCTCAAAAATCGAGGAACACACATCAGACGGCATTCCGGCCCGCGCACAAAAAGCTGTCAAAATTTCGCGCCGCCCATCGGCGAGGTGGTGGTGAGTGTGAAAAATCCCCGCCGCCAATTTCATTAACTTTCCGTGATAGCCAAACAGCAGAATCGATTTCACACCCTGACATCCAGCCTCTGCAAGTAAAGGGCCTAGCCAATTAGCAGTTTTGACCAGCCGCTGCGGATCGATGCCCAGTTGTCGAGCCAAATCCAAGCCATTTTCGCCGATGCAAAACACCAAACAGTCAAATAGCTGGGCTTTTTGTTGTAGTTGTTCGCGGTAAATTTCCAACTGTCCGGGGGCGCTCAAGGGTTGAGAAATGCCCGTTGTACCCAGCAGCGACAGCCCTTCTACCACACCGAAAGCTTCGTTGGAAGTACGGGTTGCCAGTTGGCGACCTGATGGCAGAATCAGGGTGACAGTAATTTTTTCTCCGGTTTGGAGTTCTCGGCTGAGATTCACACGCAACAGCCGCTGGGCATAATCGTAGATTGCCGCTCCTCCACCGGTTTTGTGATGTCCAATTCCCTCGCCCCCAACAATCAGTATTTGTTCTTGTGCTTCCTCAATTTCTCCCTCGGACACTCTCCGTAATTCCACCATTGCCCAAACTGGGGTATGGCGAGTCAGATCTAGGTTGTCACCAGGGTCAGAGCGAGTCACAGCTAAGGCCGTGTCAGTTTTTATTACAGATACTTGTTCGATGGGTACTGATGCGGTTATTATGGGTTCTAGTAAATCTACTGAGACGCTATCTACAGATTGAATACCTCTACGCAAGCAGCGCAGGGCAGCTAGTGCAGCAGCACAGGCAAATACTGGGAGTGTGTACCCGGAACGAGGTTGAGTTTTTGTCATGATGGATTGTTGATAAGTAAAAGGAATAAGTGACCTGTATCTTACGTTTAATTAAGTGGATTTACTTATCAGTAAATTTACTATAAATTTACTGATGCCCATCACATAGTAGGAGTGACACCGCTCAAATATTTAAGCCTAGTTAGTTATCGAGTTTGCTGTTAATAGCAGTTAGCGTCATTTTTGTCAAATATTTTTTTTGTTTACGAGTTGCGATCGAGATAATACTTTTTTGAGATTCGATCATGAAAAAAGCCACTACTATCATGCCGTCAGTTGTGTTTTGTTCCACAGAGACAACATCATCATGTAATACGATTGTTTTGCAACCCAAGGGTTGTCTCGGTGGACTAGCTGTTGTCGATTTCCAAGCGAACTTGGAACAAGCTCTGGAAACCTCAGCCTTGGGAGTTGTCGTGGATCTGCAACAAGTCGAGGCCTTAGCCCTAGAGGGAATTACTGCACTGGTAATCGGCCTAGAGTTAGCCGCCATACTCGGTAAGTCGATCGTTTTTCAATCTATGGATTTAGCTAGTCGTAAAAGTTTCATAGTGGAGTGGAGTCGATCGCGCGAAATTTGTTTTGGGCCTTGGGGCGACTTGTTTGAGGGCGAACTCGAAAAATTCTTTGGTGTCGAAATTCTGCGATCGCAGCCTTGTTAAGCCAGACAACCTAATTTTTGGAAAATCCCGAAACTTAGATATTTCAAAGGGTCGATGGTAAGTGCGATCGCTTGTCATCTATAATACAGCGGTTCCCGCTGTTACGAGGTACAGTAGCAGCAATTAACAAAGGCTACTCTTAAATCTTGAGGATTAATCAAGTGTACCGCATTACAGCGGGAACCGCTGTAATCAAAGCATCAACTCTAGACGGCGTTTTTGCCAGTGTCTTCGGGTCAGCAACCAGCGGCGTAATTCTGCAAGTCAAGCTTTTCTGTTCCCCAAACCCTTTAAATGTAGCCAGTTTCACCTGGTTTTCCTAATTTTATCTTTAATCATTTGCTATTTCATCCTCACCTTGACTTTTCACCTCTGAAGGAAAAGATAACTTAATATTAATATCTATAGAAATTGTTGTATTATTGTTTTCACTATCATTAAAAAAATTCATATCAGTTATATGTATCTTAGCGTCTTTTGGTAAAGACCTACCGACAGTAGAATCACCAGATAAATCTACTTTATAACCAGCTTTATCCAACCATTGATGAACATTGCGCCAATTACCAACATCATCACTAGGAGTTTCAGGAATACCCTTAAAATATTGATAGAGAGTTTTGCACATATAAACCTCAGCCCCCCTAGCACTTTTCGACAATTGACGCGCAATATCACTAGGGCTGCAATTGCACAAAAGACCACGCAAATATAATTTTTCTGTATCAGTGAGACCTTGGCGGGCGTTGGGGAAAATACGACGTTTAGCTTCGTTAAATAGTTCATAGATGCGATTCAAATCCCAAGTTTGGGCCGCTTCGGCAAATAGATCCTTTCTAGTAGGTTTTCGTGTAACCATTTTTAGTCTTGGTATAAATTGCTAACGTAATGGTAGCATAAATTGATAACGTTCAATAGTTGCAAATTATTTTTTTTTGTTTTAAGGTAGATATTACATTGGTCTTTGATCCTTGCGGTCATATTTTTTTGTGACAGTTTCTAGTGCTTTGGAAAAAAGCTAATGTAATGATAGCGTAATTTGATAGTCTTTGTTAGCTTTAAGCTCGTTATCACCAAAAAAATCCTAGCTTATCCAAAAGTTGAATCATAAAAAGTATGCGAATTATATTTTTAGGCCCGAATGGCGCAGGCAAAGGCACTCAAGCTGCGATCGTAGCCAAGAACTTCGGGATTCATCACATTTCAACGGGCGAACTACTGCGCCAGGAGCGAAAAGACAAAACTGACAGAGGCCAAAAAGCACAATCTTATATAGATAAAGGGTCATTAGTCCCTGATAGCATTGTGCTAGATATTGTAAAAGAACAACTGACTAAAAAAGAAGCAACACCAGGTTGGATATTAGACGGATTTCCTCGCAACGTCGCTCAAGTAGGAGCTTTAGATAAATTATTAAGGGATTTAAACCAAGCAAGTTGTGATTGTGTTATCAATTTTGATGTACCAGACTCAGTTTTAGTTCAGCGACTGAGAAAGAGGGCCATCAAGGAAAATCGTACAGATGATACTCCAGAAGTTATTCGGCGGCGAATCCAAATTTTTCAGGAAGAAACTGCACCTTTAATCAACTTATATAGTGAGTGGTTGTTGCTAGAAACCATCAACGGGTTTATGTCAAAAGAGGCAGTGACATCGGCAATTAAAGAAGTTTTGTTAGAAGTGAAAAAGTCCACTAAGTCTTAATTCAGTCCTGGACGCATACCTAACGTAATTCTGTCATTGTTCGCTGTGCGTCGCAATCTCAAACCCATGTTTTTCGTACTGCGTAAGTCCTTTAATTGATAAATCAAGGAGTAAATAAGTTATGCCTTTTAATCAAGTTGATAGAAATATCATTCGCGGTGGCCCAGGAAGTAGCAGTGAGCTTAATTATGATATTTACGCTGAATTACTTTGTAATATGGCGATCGAGGCTACACAACCACTTTCGAGACAAAATCAAGATCATAAAGAAGGCGCTTTTACCATTGGTATTTTTGGCTCTTGGGGGAGCGGCAAAACCAGCCTCATGGCACGGATGAAACGTGATTTTGAACAATTAGCAACTCCAGCCCAAAAATATAAAACGGTTTGGTTTAATGCTTGGAAATATGACGATAAACTGGACATTAAAAATGCCATAATCCAGACTATTCTTAGTCAAATATGTGCAGATGAAAGTATTTCCCCACAAGAGCGTCAAACTATTACAAAAGCCGCTTTAACTTATTCAGTTTGTGCTTTTAAATTAGCTGGTGTTTTAGCGGGAGGATATGTTAATGGTGCAACAGCAGGTTTTATTAATGCCCAAGCCATAGCTAAACAACTTGCAATGTTAGTTAATCCTGGTCAAAACCCTCACCTCATTAATCCTTATCAATTTATCAATGAATTTGAAGATGTCTTTGGAAAAGCAGTAGAAAGTTATGTGGGTAATAATGGCCGATTGATGATATTTATTGATGATTTGGATCGTTGCTTACCAGAAAATGCTTTATCTGTACTAGAATGCTTGAAATTGCATTTAGATCGGTCTAACTGTATTTTTGTCATTGGACTTGACAAAAGAATTATTGAGCAAGCGGTGGGACAAAGATACCCGAAAGAGCTTGGTATTACTGGTAGGGAATATATAGAAAAAATCATTAACCTGAACTTTTTTCTCTCTGATAAAGATCGAGATGAAGTTAAAGATAGACTGCTTCAAGGTTCTTTAACAGCCCAGTATAGTAATGATGAAAAAATATGGGGGATGATTTCTAAAGCGACTAATTCAAATATCCGTAAAATGCAACAATTTATTACGGCTTTTTATATGATTCAAGAGATTGTCAAAAAACACAACTCGACGCTTGCTGATAAGCTCGCACAAGGACGACTAACAAGCGATAATCGAAGCATAATTGAAAAGAAAAAAATAGACTGGAATACTGATGACAAGTATAAATTTTGCAAAATAATTTTACTCCAGTTAAATTTTCCTGAGTTTTACGATCGCTTAGCTAGCAATCATCAACTTATGGATCAAATATACACTGCTTGGCAAAATGAAGGTGGAACAGATGATAGCATAGATATTGGCATAGATAATTTGATCGAGTCTACGAACAAACATCCAATATTTGCACAATTCTTAGAAAATCGAAATTTAATAGACTTTATAGTTACCTACTATAATGATGGTAAAATCACAAATAGTGACGACTGGAAAGTGATTCAAAAATTATCTCAATCAGTAACTTATATGTAATCGTTGAAAAATCATGGAAAATAGCGATGCAGTTAGTATAGAAGACACAAAAGTGATAACGAATGACTTTTGTATCTTGAAAGATACAGATACAGTAGCAGAAGCATTAGCTTTAATTACTGTGCAAAATGCGAGTGAAATTGTGATTGTAGATGAGGATAAAAAATTTGCGGGTATCCTAACTGACTTATCAATTTTACGATCGCTACCACCGCCAGTTTTAGATGTACCTGTTAAGTTTAGAATTAAAAACCCTAAATTTCGCAAACAGTTAAATGAGGACTTGGTTAAGAGTTTAAAAAAGCCGATAAAAGAGGTATTTAAACTAGAAAAAATCAAGCCTTATACTTCTAAAAATCAGAGGCTAATTTATGCGATCGATAAATTAGTGGACTCCGATAAATCAACTTCGGAAATCAGAGTTTTACCTATTATCAATGAGGACGAAACAGTTTATGGCGTAGCTTCTCCCGAAAGCATCTTAAGTTACCTTAAATCTCATCAAAAATTTTGTCAATTGAAAGCCGAACGCTTTTTAGCGTTACCGGAAGTGAGTGGTATGGAACAACCATATACTCTACTACCATCAGATACCCTAGCTCAAGCCAGATTTGCGATGAAATATTTGCCGATAGAGCATATAACTATCTGCGATCGAGATGGCAATTTGCTAGGAATGGTTGATAAAAAGCAGGTGACAACACTGACTCATCCCATGTATTTTAGTTTAATGGGTATATCTTTATCGGAAATAATGAAACCTGTAACTAAATTATGTTTGGTTGAGAAAAGTCAAACCTTGCAAGAGTGTATTAATGCTTACTTAAATAGGGGATTTAAGGAAGTAGTTATTATAGAGCAATTAGCAGGCAATATTTACCCAAAAATGGTAGTAACGCCGATTGATATTTTACAATTTCGCGGACAAGTTTACCGTCAAATTTAAACAACAATGGAGGATTTTAATTATGCCTATAAATAACCCGAACGGACGTATTGATAATGAATTCCCTGAATTCCAAGAGAATAGACCCTTATACTGGTTAAAACCAACTGACACAGTAGCCGAATTAGATGCAATGATGGATATGTATGATGTCAGGCACATTCCTATTATTGAACCTATCAATCCTACAAGTGATGAACCAAGAGGGGAGCTAAAAGCTGTCATTAGCAAGACAGATTTAGTGAAAATTTTAACTCCTCCTAATAACCAATATCCGATTGAGTTTCCTCTTACGCCTAGCCAACAATCAGCGGTACAACAATTTACAAAAGATATTAATGCCAAACGTATTAATGAAATCCCAGAGTTTATAGCACTTATGAGTATTCCCGTCAAGACTCTTTTGCTTGGAAATAGTACAAATGGTGATGTATTTGACGGTTTAATCAACCGTTTCAAACCTGATGGACAAAATGTTACTCTGCGATATCGGACTTTATTTGTATATGGAGCCAATCAGCTTATTGTAGGACAAATATCTTATACAGATGTATTGCGTAAAATCAATGATCCACCAAATTATACACAGTTCTTAATGGCAAGTATAGATCAAAATAGCTTATTTAAGAAAGCAAATGAGCTTACTGTCTTAACTGAGAATGACAATTTGCTTCAAGCGAGAGGAATTTTGAAGGGAAATTCCTTTACTCATATTCCTATCACAACACCAGATGGTAGATTTGTTACGGGAGTTGTTGATGATGTAATTGTTAATACTTTCTTACACCCAATATTGTTGGGTGCATTTGCAAAATTGCCGTTGAAAGATATTATGCTTCCGGTAAATGAGAGAAATAGTGTAAGCCCTGGAGATCGTACCTCTAAAGTGATTGAAACATTTGTTCCATCTAATTCCAAGGATAGACCTACTGCTCTTGTAGTTTGCACAACAGACCCTAATAGTGGGAAATTTACCTTAGAGGGAATCATCAGCTATACTGATATCTTCCGAGGCTTCCAAAACTGGGCAAACTGACGGGGTGACAACTCCTGAAACTCCCAAATAAACCGCAAGATAATTGACGTAAACTAACTCAAAAAAAGCGAAACTTTAAAAAAATCCCATCCTTTTTTAGGGGCTGGGATTTTTTGAAGTTATAGAAAAAGATTGACTAATAACTTAAGCTTGACGTGAATAGTATTCCACAACTAGCAGTTCGTTAACCTGAAGCGCAATCCACTCGCGTTCCACAATGCCATTAACTTTACCAACGAGTTTTTGCTTATCAAATTCCAAGTGACTTGGCAAGTGAGCCAACCCTGGATCTTTGAGATTCGCTTCCACCATTTGGCGCGAACGTTCCCGATTTTTTACCGAAATGACATCTCCAGGCTTGCACTGATAGCTGGCGATATTAACTTCGCGATCGTTCACAGTCACATGACCGTGATTTACCAATTGTCTAGCAGACGGAATGGTAGGAGCCATTCCCATCCGAAACACAGTGTTGTCCAAGCGCATTTCCAAGAATTGCAGTAACACTTGACCTGTGGAGCCGGTAACTCGGCGAGCTTTCCGAACATAACGGAGCAATTGACGTTCAGTTACACCGTAATTGAAACGAAGTTTTTGCTTTTCTTGCAAGCGAACCGCATACTCAGATAGCTTTTTGCGGTTTTGACCATGTTGCCCAGGTGGATAATCCCGTCTGGCGGTTTTCCGAGTCAGCCCAGGCAAATCCTTGAGGCGACGGACGATTCTTAATCGGGGACCCCGATATCGAGACATTGATTTTCCTCTCTAATGTCTGTATAAAATTATACAGGCTTTATACTTTGGCACTCTCAGGTTTAAAACGCTGAGATTTTTGGTTCTGCGAGACGACTTCCCGACGCAGAATTACTCTAATATCAGTAGTAGTCATCTCTCCCCAAACGTTGTTCGGAGCGGTGTCCGAAAGTTTCGGTATGCCCTGCCGTACTCAAATTTTGACCCGTTGCCGATCATATCACACAAAATCTCAAGTGAAAGCCGATCGCCCGATCGCACCAAATTAGTGTCAAAAAAATTCATAAATTAAATCCCCCATGCACCACCCCAAATTTTCCCAAAGTTCGGCCACATTCCCAGCAGCCCCAGGCTCACAGCCTAGTGGGCGCTGGATGTTGGCCCTGGGCGCACAACTAGCAACCATCGGTTTGTTGGCCACAATACTGCCTCCCATGCCCGCATCAGCCATCACGATTAGATTCCCTCGCACTAAAAATGCCTATCGCGCCTGCTCTGTGGAACTAATGGGAGCCGGACTTACCGCAGATGCAGCGGCCAGCGCTTGCGCCGATGCACTCCACCCCCGCGACATCTCTAAGTGCGTGGTTCAAATCAACCGCAAAACGAATATTGCCGCGGTGGAGGCCCTTGGTAGCTGTCAGCGAGTGCGTCGCCCCCTGGATTTAGCAACTTGCGTAGTGGACATTAACACCAAGTCTCGGACTACAACCACAACGCCGCTGTTGGTGCTGGATCGGTGTCGCCGCAGTTTATTACCAGAACAATTTTCCGAATGCGTAGTCGGGTTGAGCCGTCAGGTAGACTTTTCGCTCGATCGCCTAATGACCACTTGTCTCGATACTAGGGATACAGTAAGTCAATTAGACGATCGTCCCACACCAAAACTTCCTGTGGATCTAATTCCACCACCTTCTAAGTTAAATTAATTGATAATTGGCAAAAGAGGGCATCGGGAATAGTTAGTAGTTAGTAGTTAGTGCTTAGTGGTTAGTGGTTAGTGTTTTTTCTAATAACAAACAACCACTAACAAATAACAAATAACAAATGCCCAATTCCCAATTCCCAATTCCCAATTCCCAATTCCCAATGCCCAATTCCCAATTCCCAATGCCCAATTCCCAATTCCCAATTCCCTCTTTGATTTAATGTCACAAATTTTTGGTCAAATTACTGTCGAAGAATTAAGCCAGCGTTTAGCAGAACCAGCTACTGATAAATTGCAGCTTGTAGATGTGCGAGAACCTCACGAAGTTGAACTCGCCTCACTCCCAGGATTTGCAATTTTTTCCCTGAGCGAATTTGCCACCTGGTCACAGGAAATAGACGATCGCCTCGATCGCGACACAGAAACCCTAGTTCTATGTCATCATGGAATGCGATCGGCTCAAATGTGCCACTGGTTGAGCGATCGAGGCTTTATTAACGTTAAAAACATCATTGGCGGTATTGATGCTTATTCAATAGTAGTCGATCGGACCATTCCCCGATATTAATACCAAATTAGAGAGCTCTTCGTTCTCTTCCTCTGCGCCCTCTGCGCCCTCTGTGGTTAAATAATTCATAAAAAACCATAAACAACACAAAACAACCAGGAATCAAAACAACCAACAATCAAAATAACCAGCCGGTGGTGAATCATCAAACAAAACTTGAGCTTGGTCTAAATTACGTACAGATTCAGCTAATGCTGTACCTAACTTAACTTCCAGCGCTCTGTCTGTTAAAGCAAAGGAAAATTGATGGTAATTTTGCAAAGAAGCAGCCCTAGAAACAATCTCATTGTTATCTAAAATCGGACTATTACTGCCAATTAAAACACTGTTAATGTTCTTCCAAGGGCAGACACATACCTGGGAAAAAGCACTTTGAAAAGTTGTGATTTTTTCTGCATAAAACTCATCTCTTTGCAGCAGATTGACTAGCACAACTCCTGCACTTGACAAATGTTTTTGGCAAAGTTCATAAAATTCCTTAGTTGCTAAACGATGGGGAAAGTAGCCATTGCCAAAAAACACATCAGTCATAATGATGTCGTAGAGAACATCTGGTTTTTGCTGTTCCAGATACTCTCTGCCATCTTGAATTGCTACGGTGAGTCGTGAGTCTAATTTTACCCCAAAACACTGGGTAGCGGCTTCGATCGCGATCGGATCGACATCCGCACATTCAATGAGAGTTTCTGGCAAATAGTGATGCAAAACTAAGGGAATTCTGCCGCCACCAAAACCAGCAATGTAAATTCTTTGAGGTTGACTTTGCCACACCAAAGCTAACATCATCGCCTGAGTATATTCAGAAACAAGATGTAAAGGATTATTTAAATCAAACACAGATTGCAATAAATCTGTATACAAATTTACCTTTTCTACTAAAGATAGCTTAATGCGCGATCGGTCTTTTTTAACTGCAACATAATGAACTCCAGAATCTTTACAAAAAATCATGCCATCAGGCTGTTGTTGCACCCAAGCCAGCCGCTGCTCAATTGCGGCTAAATTCATATTTTGCCAATTTTTGCGATCGTCAATCATCTAATATTAAATCTCCCTTATTTCTTAGTCCGCGCAGGCGGACTTCGTTTATGTAGACGCGGTTTCAACCGCCGGGATTTTCGTTTGTATAGACGCGGTTTCAATCGTCGGATCTTCGTTTGTATAGACGCGGTTTCAACCGCCGGGTCATCTAGAACCTAGAACAATTAAGCCCGCGCCCACTTATAAGCCACTAATTCCAAACCCGAAATCGAAAATTCCACCCTTTTCCAATCTTGCTTTTTACCCTCAAACTTTTCAAACGCCGAATCAGTAAGCAAAATCTCTCCTTGTTCCGCCAAATCCTCTCCCAGCTTCGATGCCAGATTGAATTCCGAGCCGTACATATCCTCTCCTTCCAGCATCAAAACATCACCACAGCCAATGCCGATGCACAGATAAATATCCATCTCAGGTGGTAGAGTCGTATTCACAGCCCCCGTATGCTTCAGAGAATCGATCGCAGCTTGTACAGCCGATTTTACATCAGGAAACACTGCAAAAATATTGTCAGCTTCCTCCTTAACCACAGTGCCGCCATAGTCTGCAATTACAGGCTTGACAATTGCGTGCATCCGGTGAATCATTGCCAGAAAATGAATGATTCCGTGACGCACAGTCGTCCTAGAAAATCCCGACATATCGATCACCATAATCGCATGAGTTTGGCGAAAAGTTGCATTTATTTGTGCATCAATTTCTGCCATTTTTTCGGGACGTTCGTTTCTTTCTTGTAGCAATTTTTCCAGGTAAGCACGGTTATTTGTTTTCATGTTAGTTTAATTAAATTCCCAATCGCGACACACTTCTTGAGGGCGGCCAGCCGGATGCACGGCACAATTCAGGTTGTCCTTGCCGTAATAATAATAACAGATTTTGCAAGGTCTGGTTTGCTGAAACTTTTTGAGCAAGATTGTGCGTATCATCTGCACTTTGTTGCGATACTTGTTCGCCTTCAAGTGACTTGGTTGAATTGCCAAAGCTTGATCGAAAGCTGCTAAACTGGCATCGTACAATTTCAGAATTTGGGGGCTGTATTTTGTCCAAGCATCGGCGCGGCTTTGATACAGTTCGATCGTACTTAAGTTTAAAATACCATATTCCGTCCAAGCGTCCGCCGAAGCTCGATCGAACTTAATATTAGCATTGAGCAACACTTTTTTGATAGTTGCTAAAAGTTCCCTCGGCTGCCAAGGTTTGGTAACATAAGCATCCGCTCCTTCCATCGCCATCGAAAATAAATCTAACCGCTGTCCCTTCCCGGTTAAAAATACGATCGGTATATTCCGAGTATCAGGGTTAGCTTTAATTAAACTACAA
>RDXH01000087.1 GCA_004292745.1 Oscillatoriales cyanobacterium
TACCAAGGGGGGGTTGGGGGGGTTCTTCAGTGCTTTGGCAAAGCTCCAAAAGCCCCCCCTTACCAAAGGGGGGTTGGGGGGGGTTTCCACCGCTAATTCGCTCAAAAGCGCTGAGTAAAGCAGCTACTTCGGTTTCTCTACCGTAGAGTTTTTGGGGTATGAGCAATTGACTGGCGCGATCGGCATTTCCGGGAATAAAATCAGATATAGTACCGCTAGCTGTTTGCAGCTTCGCCAGACAAGTTTCTAAGTCAAATTTTAAACCTTCAGCAGTTTGATAACGATTTTCTGCTGTTTTGGCCAACAATTTCATCACAATGCCAGAAATTGCTTCGGGGATTTCGGGATTTAAACTGCGAGGAGAGGGTGCTGTGCGGGCGATGTGACAGTGAACTAATTCTAAAGGGTCGATCGCACTAAATGGCAATTCACCAGTCAGCATCTCGTAAAAAGTGACACCTAACGAATAAAAATCGCTGCGATAGTCGATCGCCCGATTCATTCTACCAGTTTGTTCCGGCGACATATAAGCTAACGTGCCTTCGAGCAAGTTACAATAGCTGGCAGTTGCGTTTTCTCTAATCAAGCGGGAAGCGATGCTAAAGTCGGTTATTTTGACGCAATTATTGCTGGGATTTATGATAATATTTTGAGGTTTTATGTCTTTGTGAATTATTTGATGCTGATGAATATTGCCCAATCCCTTTGCTAGCTGAATACCGATTGTTAAAAAAAGTTTCAAATTCAGCTTGGTTGTGGTCATAATCTTAGATAAACTCACGCCCCCGCAGTCTTCTAAGATTAGCGCAATCCCATTTTGATGATTTTCTGTCCGATAACAATTGATAATTTCTTCTATGTTTTCGAGGGGTTGTCTAATTTTATATTCGTGTCTCAACCGAGTAATTTCTTCGAGAGTGGGATACTCTGCGAGGGGTGTTTTGACAATCACAGGCAAGTTTTGTTTTTCCCAGATTCCCCGATAAATAACCGTATTGACTCCCGTATAAACTTTTTCAGTTATTTGATAGCCTGTTAGGAAAATCATATTTTAATCATTTAGATGTGGGGACTGGTTACTAGATTATAGTATGCAGTCTTTAGGATTGTCATTAAATATAGCATTTCTCAGAAAGATGAGGTAGGATCGAGAATTGGTAATAGGTAATAGGTAATTGGTAATAGGTAATTGGTAAAGCGAAGATTCTCGAGCGTAAACCGGGATTTTTTGCCTAAGTCCTGTAAGTAATATCGCGTAGAAAGGTAACTCATTAAGTGTCATGTCCCCCTCTGATTAAGGGGGGGACAGGAGGGCAAGAGAATTGATATCAAATCCGGTAGCATGGGAATTATTCATCTCTCTTATCTCCCTCTGTGTTCTCTGCGTTCTCTGTGGTTAAATAATTCCGATGCAACGGTCAACGATAGGAATGGATGGCTGGATGGGGAGGAGTGTCCCCAGGCCCACAGACCCTGGGGACGAGTAATATAACTGTTTAAAGCGATCGATAAACGCGATAGTTGATTTCAGGGAAAATATTGTCAATTTCCTCAACTTTCTCCAACCAACCAGAATCGACTTTCCCTTCTTTTACTTCATCGTACAGTTTGTGAAAGCGCATTAAGTGCGATCGCGTCCGCCGGATAGCATAAGGCACCATCGTCCCTGTACGCATGATAAACGCCCAGTCAGAAGATTGAGCCAGCAACACTTCCCGCGCCGCCTGATTCAGGGCACGACATTGCAACTCATCTTCCGGTTCCATACTTCCCAACTCAATCATCCGTTCCGCAGCCTTGTGCAAATGCGGGTAAATCCAAGCATTTGTCTCGTTCAACCAATACTCATGGAAACCCCGATATCCCCAACTAGACTGCGATGGGCGACAAACTTGTTGAGTCGGATTCCCCCGCAAATAATCTGCCAAATGGGTCATCTCGTAGGTATTTTGGTCGTACCAACTCTTGCGGAACAGGTAGTCTAAGAACCAAGGCCCTTCGTACCACCAGTGACCGAAAAGTTCTGCGTCGTAGGGGGAAACTATAATCGGTGGGCGCTGCATAATGCCGTTGAGGTGTTCGACTTGGCGTTCGCGGTTGAAGGCGAAGTTGCTGGCGTGAAGGGCGGCTTTTTCCCTGGCCCAGTATGGATCGTATAACTGTTTGTCGCCTAAACTTAGTCCGCGACCGGTGATTTTATGATACTTAATCCCGGTATTTTTCCGCTGGCCGTTGGGCATGATGTAGGGCTTTATGTACTCGTAATCTGCTTCCCAGCCCAAATCTTTGTAGAATTCTCGGTATTCTGCTGCACCTGGATAGCCGACTTCCGAAGACCAAACTTGCTGGGAAGATTCGTGATCTCGACCGAATACTGCTACTCCGCTTTCGGTGAAAATTGGGGCGTAGCTACCGTAGCGGGGGCGGGGGCGGGCGTAGAGGATGCCGTGGCCGTCTGTGAGGAAGTATCGTAGACCCGCGTCGGCTAACATTCGCTCTAAGCCTTCGTAGTAGGCGCATTCGGGTAGCCAAATGCCGTTGGGGCGACGGCCGAAGTTGGCTTCGTAGTTGTCGCAGGCTACTTGAATTTGTGCCCAAACTGCTTCGGGGTACATTTTCATCAGCGGTAGGTAGCCGTGGGTGGCGCCGCAGGTGATGATTTCGAGGTTGTTGGTGTCTTGGTGTTGTTTGAATGCTTTGACTAAATCTCGATCGCACTTTTCCCAGAAATTGCGGACTTGAGAGAAATGGGTGGCGTAGTGTTCGGCTAAATAACGGAGGTGTCCGTTGCCGGCATTGTGCACCATTTCCAGTTCGATTAATTCTTCGAGTTTTGCCAGGTGCTCGTCGAATCGGTCTTGTAGCAGGGGGTCCCGTAGCATAGCCACCAAGGGCGGTGTCATGCTCATGGTAATTTTAAAGTCGATGCCGTCCCGCTTTAGTCCTTCAAAAACTTGTAGTAGCGGAATGTAGGTTTCGGCGATCGCCTCAAACAGCCATTCTTCTTCTAAAACATAGTCGCTTTCGGGATGGCGGACAAAGGGTAGGTGGGCGTGGAGCACGAGGGCGAGGTAGCCAGTAGTCATAATTGTTTTGATCCAGCAGTTAATAAACTGACACGAGTTAGGAACTGTTTTACAATATCTTAAGATTTTATGTTGAAAGGGGAGCCATAAAGTGCTGTATTTTTTTTAATTGCCGTTTACGAGGGAGCTCAATGTGACCAAATTCTGGTTTTCTTGTTGCTGTCGGATTAGAGTTGCTGCTGTTTGAGAGTCTAGAGGTTTTGAGAAAAAATATCCCTGGGCGTACTCACATTTTAACCCTTTGAGCAGGTCGAGCTGTGTGGCTTCTTCTACTCCCTCGGCTACTACGTCCATGCCTAAATTGTGCGATAAAGTAACGATCGATCTCACAATTTCTGTGGGGTCAATCTCTCCTTTGCTGATATCAAATTTGACTCCCATTCTGCTGACAAAAGAACGGTCTATTTTTAAGGTATTGGTCGGAAAGCGGTGCAGATAGGAGAGGGATGAATAGCCGGTACCGAAATCGTCGATGCACAGGTGTATGTTGCGGGATCTGAGTTCCACCAGCATGGCGGTAACTGATTCGGAATTTTCTATGAGTACGCTTTCTGTAATTTCTAGTTTTAAACTGCTGCCGTCTAGGTCACTTTCTTCTAGCACTTGGTCGATGTATTCAATTAAGTCTGGCTGAGAAAACTGTTTGACTGAAAGGTTGACGCTGACACTCAGGGGGGGGTTGCTGGGAAATAGCTGCTGCCACTGGTGGATTTGCTGGCAAGCTGTACGCAGCACCCAGCGGCCTAGGGGTACGATCAGTCCGGTTTCTTCGGCGACTGGGATGAATTCGGCTGGGGAAACTAATCCTCGTTCTGGATGCTGCCACCGCACTAAGGCTTCAAAACAGCTAATGGTGTTGGTGGCGATCGAGACTATGGGCTGGTAGTGAATAATAAACTGGGGCGCTGGGGACAAGGGAGGTAAGGAAGGTTTGGGGAATTTGAGACAGAGAAGGGGTTTGGTGGAGTCTTCTGAGGTTCTGTATTCCCCAAGTGGCTGTTGTCCCTCATCTTCTTCTCTGGGGCGGTCTCGAATCGATTCCGCGGCGCGTCGCAGGTCGTTTTCTAGCTGCAATAGCCGCAAAGCGTGGGCGTGCATGGAACTGTTGAATACTTCGTGGCGGGCTCTGCCTAGTCCTTTTGCCCGGTACATGGCGGTGTCGGCGTCGCGCAGCAGATTTGTCGATTCGATGTATTCAACGGAACTCAGGGCGATACCGATGCTGGCGGTGATGAATACTTCGTGTCCGTCTAGAACCAAGGGAGCACTGATTCTCTGTTGGAGGCGATGGGCAATATTATTGGCTTCATTGATGCCGTCGATATCTTCTAGCAGGATGGCAAATTCGTCGCCTCCGAGGCGGGCCACTGTATCTCCCACCCGCAAACAGGTTTCTAAACGCCGCGCGCTGGCGATTAGCAGTTGGTCGCCGATGGCGTGGCCGAGGGAATCGTTGACTACTTTAAATCTATCTAAATCGAGAAACAGCACTGCAAATAAGTATTCTTTGCGTCTTTGGGCGAGTCTAAGATCGTGTTCGAGTCGATCGATAAATAGGGCTCGGTTGGGCAGTCCAGTCAGCCCGTCATGAAAGGCGTCGTGGAGTAGTTGTTCTTCGGCGAGTTTGCGCTTGGTGATGTCGTGACAGTTGACTACTATTCCTTGGACGGCCCGATCGTGTAGCAGGTTGGTGGCTACTGCTTCTAAAAAACACCATGAGCCGTTGCGGTGGCGGACTCGGTACTCGACAGGGGAGTGACTTGTCTTGGGGTTTTGAATTACTTTGTTGAGTGTTTCGGTAATCAGGGCTCCGTCTTCGGGATGAACGGTATCAAAAACGCTCCGCCCGATCGTCTTTTGGGGTAAGTATCCTAAAATTCGCTTGACGGAAGGGCTGATGTAGCGAAATGTGCCTTCGCCGTCGAGAATGATCGTGATGTCTGTAGCGTTTTCGATCAGCGATCGAAACCGCTGTTCGCTTTGACGCAGTGCTTCTTCTGCCTGTTTGCGTCCGCTGATGTCTAGGGCTACTCCGTCGATAATTATGTCGCCGTTTTCGTTTTTGGAAAACCGGGCGTTGTCTTGCACCCACTTCACCTCGCCGGTTTTCAAAATGATCCGGTATTGCCGATCGCACGGCTCTAGACTGGCACCGGATGCTGCTACGCTTTGGTCAAAGGAGCTTTTGTCTTCTGGATGAATGATTTCCATCAAGATTTCGGGACGCGCCATCACCTCGGATGGCTCGATGCCTGTCACTTCCCGCACCCCCGGACTGATGTAAGGCAGGGAAATCCTGCCGTCGGGATGGATGATGATGCGGTAAACGGAGCCGGGGATGTTGGCTGCCATTGCTGCTAGCTGCTGCTGGATGCCAAGGACTGCTGCTTCGGCGCGCTTGCGTTCTGCTAGTTCGGTTTGGGCTTGCTGATAGAGTTCGGCTTGGTGGATCGCGATCGCGCACTGATCTGCTATAGCTTTGACTAGGGATACTTCTTCTGCACTCCAAGAGCGGGTGCGATCGCACTGGTAGAGGCAAATTCCTCCCAAAAATGACTGCTGGTAGAGCAGTGGTGCGATCGTCACTGCCTGAAACCCTACAATCTCTGCTGATGCTTGCAGAGACGGACAGAGCTTGGATAAGTCGTCGAGGGCTAGGGTTTCTCCTGCTGTGAGGGAGGAGTGGTAGTGTTCGGCAAAGTCGCAATTTAGCCCCACGAGGTGTTGTTTGTCTGCTGATTTGCTCATGTAGCGAACTATGATACCCCCGTCAGCATCTGGCTGCAAAATCCCGCAGCCGCTAGTTTCAAAAGCTTCATGGAGCTGATCTGCGGTGGTTTGTAGCACTTCGTCTAGCACTAGGGTTTCGCGCATGGCTTGGACAATGCGGTTGACGATCGCTTCTTTCTGAGCTTGTCGTTGAATTTTGGCGATCGCTTCTTGTCGCTGGGCGCGCATTTGATATTCTTGGAGCGATCTTTCTAATATTGTTGGCAGTCTAAATAATCTACTTTTTAATAAGTAATCGGTCATCCCTGATTTGATGCACTCAACTGCTGCTTCTTCTCCCAAGCTTCCTGTTACTAAAATAAAAGGGATGTTCCGATCTAATTCCTGCATCATTTTCAACAAGTCTAAACCGTTGAAACCTGGCAGTCTGTAATCCGACAATACAGCATCATATTTTTTGCCATTTTCGAGAAGTTCTCTACACTCTTTTGCCGTTTGAGCTATGTCAAATGTAAATTTGACTCCTCCTGTTTCTAAGGCGATTACCACTAATTCTATATCTTCTGCCATGTCTTCGACAATCAACAAATTTAACATAGCTTCTTCGGATTTTTTTAGTAAATTATTATGGTGGTTGCGCTCTAACATATTACATTTAGCAGTGGTACTTGGCGAGGTCTTTTAGTTTTTTATAGGAATGGTGGTTGATTTGACATTTTGTAGACTTGGTTTAATTTAGCAAGATTATTTATTTTGCTGTCAATACTTTGACTAACTAATGGCGACAGGGTTGAGTCAGTCCTTACCATGAAATATGTAATAGTATATAGCAATCTTAAATGATTTGTGAACTTCTCTTTATGTTCTCTCTACTTTTGCTTTGCATCCTGTGGTACTGCTTTAAAAAATCTTGTTTACAAATGAAATAAGAGCGTCCTAGACAGGAGAAAAGGTTGAGACTGTTTAATTGAGTTTAAAGTAAAATGTTGCTCCTCGATCGGGTGTGCTTTCGGCCCAAATTGTACCGTCGTGGCGATGAATAATCCGCCAGGCGATCGCTAAACCGATGCCGGTGCCTTCAAATTCTCTCTGGGAGTGCAATCTCCCAAAGGCTGCAAACAGTCGATCGGCATATTCCATCTCAAAACCCACACCATTATCCTTGACAAAAATTGTTCCATCTGGTAGGGCATCAATAACTATTGTAGCTGGATTGCGTCCGCGACTAAACTTGACTGCATTGCTAATCAAGTTGCTGAACACCTGTTGGAGTAAGGTAGGATCTCCCGTCACAACAGGTAAATCTCCGATTTCAAATTGAACGGTTTGGGGAGTTTGGGTCAAATTTGTGACTGTTCGGGGTTGAGCCAATTTAATCGCAGTTTGTACCAACTCGGTGACGTCGATCGGAATTTGGATTAACTCGGTGCGCCCTACCCGCGAAAGTGTTAGCAAACCGTCAATCAACAGACTCATTTTTTGGCTACTGTCATCAATTACTTGCAGATAATGAACTATTTTACGATCGCCCAGAACATCCATTGATTGTAGTCGCTGTTTCAAGGCATTGACAAAACCTGAAATGTGTCGCAAAGGAGCGCGCAAGTCGTGGGAAACAGAGTAAGAAAAAGATTCTAGTTCTTGATTGGCAAATTCTAATTGCTCTGTGCGTTCTGATAAAGCTTTTTTGGTTTCAACCAACTCAGTTATATCGCGAGAAGTCCCAATTAAAGCATAAATTTCGCCTCCGGGATTTTTGAGGGGAATTTTCAAGGTATCATAGTAATGAGTCCGCCCTTCCAAGTTCAATTCTTCCTGTAAATGTAAAGTTTCACCAGATTCAAATACTTGCATATTTTCTCCATAAAACTTTTCGGATAGCTCTGGTGGAAAACATTCAAAAACAGTTTTTCCTTGCATCTCTTTTCTATTTGGGAAACCAGCCATTTTTGCCAGAGATTGGTTAACAAAAGGCTGACGCATATTTTCGCGTTCTACAACAAAAATGCGATCGGGCAAAGCATCAAAAAAAGTCTCTAGTTCAGCGGTACGCTGGGCGACTTGAGCTTCTAAAGTTTCGTTAAGTTTTTGGAGTTCGGCTTCCGCTCGTTTGCGTTCGGTGATATCTTGACCAATGCCGATACATCTCCCGTCAGAAAGACGAATATTTGCCCATGAAGTGTCAATAATTCGCCCATCTCTAACTCTAGTTTTAAAGTCGCCCCACTTTTTACTTGCTGCTTGGATTTCATCCAAAACGTATTGGCGGTATTCTGGTTCGGGATAAAATTCGGCAAAGATATCGCGGCCTTTCATTGCTTGACAACTCCAGCCGAGCACTTGTTCCCAGTATCGGTTTACCCACTCTATTTCACCACTTTCGCCCAAGAATGCAAGCATGACTGGTACGTTGTCGAAGATAGTTTGCAGCAATTCTTTTTGTTGTTTTAATGATTCTTCGGCTTGTTTGCGATCGCTGATATCGAGTACAGAGCCGATAACTTGTTTAATTTGTCCGTCTGGGGTTCTTTTAAAAATTGTAGAGCGATCGTGTACCCAACGCCATTCCCCATTTTTATGTTGGATTCTGTAGTCTATATCATCTGTTTCGTGAATGTTTGGGCTATTTGCTAGCCGCTGCATACCAGCTATTAATTTTGACATATCGTCAGGATGAATTAAGGTTGACAGGGCTGCATCTCCCATGCTTTGTAACTCTTCTGAAGAGTAGCCGAATATAGCTATACCAGCTTCATTTGCATAAATATTTTTGTTTTCTAATACATCATAAATGTAAAGGTAATTGGGAATAGTTTTTAGGATACTTTCTAAAATTTTTTGATGTTTTTGGAGTTCGGTTTCTGCCTGTTTTCGCTGAGTTAAGTCCAGCACAAAACTGACACCAAACTCCTGAGAATCTTCGGAAAATGCCGCCCCCAGCAAGACATGAACACGGCTCCCGTCTCCTCGGATGTATTCTTTTTCAAAAGGACTAGCTTTGCTGGTGGCTTCTAGTTCTGCTAGTTTTGCTTCATCTTGGGTGATATATTCTGGTGGCGTAATTTTTTTCCAGCTCAATTTTCTGCTTTCCAGGTCTTCTCGCGGGTATCCAATCATGTTTAAAAAAGCATCGTTTGCCTCTAGTATTTCACCGTTTATATCCCAAAAAAAGATGCCGATCATGTTAGAATCAACAATGTTCCTAAATTTAGCTTCACTTTGTCGCAACTGGGCTTCTACTTGTTTGAGTTCTGTGATGTCGCGGGCGATGCCTAGGACTGTTTCTACGGTATTATTTTTACTAAACTCTGGAATTACTCGACATTGATAATATTTTTTGCCTGCGGGAGTAGGAAAGTCAAATTCTATGGTTTCTGGTTGACCTGTGCGGAAAACTTTCAGACAAGCTTGGTCCCAAAGATTGCAAAGTTGGGGGGACATTCCTAATTCTTGGTTACTTTTGCCGATAAATTCTGAAGCTGGTTTTCCGGTGGCTCGTTGGACTTCTTTGTTGACGTAAAGGTGGCGCAATTCTCGATCGAACCGCGCGATGGTATCGGTGGCATTTTCGGCGATCGCGCTGAAAGCTTCTTCCCGCCTGCGCAGTTCTTCTTGAGTGCGGTGACGTTCAGTGACATCTAGGGCAAAGGAGATAATCGAAACTACTTTTCCTTCTACATCTGTCTGTGCTGAATTATTCCATTCACAGTGAATTACCGCTCCATCTTTAGTGTAGTTGCGGTTGTGGCAAATATTGCGGGGTTCGCGCCCCTCTAATAGTTTATTTGTGACTAAGTTCACTAGCTCTAAATCTGCTTCATAGACTATTGATAATTCCTCAAAATTTTTCCCGATTACTTCTGCAGTTTTCCAGCCAAATATGCGTTCTGCCCCGGCTGACCACTGAACTATCCGAAATTGGCAATCCCATTCTAAAACTGCCATCTCTGAGTTGTTCAGGTGAAACTCCAGTCGCGAGGTGGCTTGTTTCATTTTGGTTTTTAACTGTTGCCGCAGTTGCTTGACTGTGGCAAGTCGCTCGCCTATTCTCTGTGAATGTTCCGGACTGATTTGCCCTATTAGATCGATAGTTTTTGCTGTTTCTGCTTCTAGTTCTTCCCAAGCTATTTCTAGGGCTGATTCCGCCTGCTCTAGCTCAGTGATGCTGTTGGGAAACAGTGTGGCACTTCCGACAGGAATTTCAGGCATATTTTTGATGTTTAGGGAAGTGTTACTTTTTGGTCATCAATTAATGATTTAAAGAATAAATTTCAACTAATATCATTTCTCTAAAATCGTGCAACAATCTTTGACCCCCCCTAACCCCCCCTTATAAAGGGGAGGGACAAGACTACTGTTGCATTCTTTTTTAAAATTGGTATGGTCGGCAATTGCGGTTTGCTCCCGCTGAACTTCCCCTAGCAACGCCTTACCACTGGCTGAGTCTGAAAAATCTTAACATATCTTTACAAAAAGTGGTGAGGGAGCTGGGGGCGATCGAAAAGTTGTGGGCGCGAGTTGTACTTGAGCTCTGGTGCATCGCTTTGGTTAATCAAAAGCTAAAATAAAGTTTAAACTGAATTAAGCTATGGCGCGCATTACCCCGTGGGGGGATGGAAAGAACAATTAATCGATCGCGGTTGGCTAAATCGTGAAAGCTTACCAAGGGATAACCGCTCCCATGCTCCCGTTGAAGTAAGAAGCAAATGTCTAGACAAGTCTAGGATTTGTCTAGCACCAAACTATTATGCGTACAGGATTGTGCAGCTTGAGATGGTAATTGTCAAGCTTGAAAGTCGATCGAAAAAGTACATCACGCTAAACAATCCCCAGGTGGTAATAGAAAAAAAGATTGACTGTGGTTAAAACCACCCGCGTCCTTTCCGTCCCTCGCTCTAACAACTCGCACTTTTTCTCACTTACCGAACTTTTTTATGACTGTTGCTGCAAAAGTTAAAACTGAGTACGAAGCCGTTATTGGTTTGGAAACTCACTGCCAATTGAGTACGAAGACTAAAATTTTTTCGAGTTCTTCCACAGAATTTGGTGGTGTTCCCAACACTAATATTGACCCAATTTGTATGGGAATGCCCGGAGTGTTGCCTGTCTTAAATGAGAAAGTGCTGGAGTATGCGGTGAAAGCAGGACTGGCTCTGCACTGTGAAATCGCACCTTACAGTAAGTTCGATCGCAAGCAATACTTTTACCCGGATTTGCCGAAAAATTATCAAATTTCTCAGTTTGATTTGCCGATCGCCACTAAGGGTTGGCTGGAAATTGAATTGGTTGATGAAGCAGGCAATTCGACTCGCAAAAAAATCGGGATCACTCGCTTGCACATGGAGGAAGATGCGGGAAAATTGGTGCACGGCGGCAGCGATCGACTCAGCGGTTCTACTTATTCTATGGTAGATTACAACCGCGCTGGTGTGCCTTTGATCGAAATTGTCTCGGAACCAGATTTGCGATCGGGCGCTGAAGCTGCGGAATACGGTCAAGAATTGCGCCGGATCGTCCGCTATATTGGTGTGGGTGACGGGAATATGCAGGAAGGTTCCCTGCGCTGCGATGTGAATATTTCGGTGCGCCCGGTGGGTAGGAAAGAGTTCGGCACGAAAGTGGAAATTAAAAATATGAACTCTTTTAATGCGATCGAACGGGCGATCGATTATGAGATCGAGCGCCAAATTCAAGCTTTAGAAAACGGCGAAACCATATTCCAAGAAACGCGACTTTGGGATGAAAACAAACAGTGTACTTTTAGTATGCGGATGAAGGAAGGGGCAAGCGATTACCGCTATTTCCCGGAACCGGATTTGCCTCCGATCGAGGTTTCGAGGGTTCAGTTGGCAGATTGGCAAGCTCAATTGCCAGAATTGCCGGCCGAAAAGCGCCATCGCTACGAAACTCAACTGAGTCTTTCTCCCTATGACGCGCGGGTGTTGACTGATGACAAAGCAGTCGCAGAGTATTTTGAGGAGGCGATCGCCGCTGGTGCTGCGCCTAAGCAAGCTGCCAATTGGGTGATGGGCGATATCACTGCTTATCTCAAAAACGAACAAGTGGCGATCGGCGAAATTCCTTTCAAACCAGATAATTTGGCCCAACTGCTGAAGCTAATTGAGACAGGCACGATCAGTGGCAAAATCGCTAAGGATATTTTACCGGAGTTGCTAGCCTTGGGCGGTTCTCCACAACAGTTGGTTGAGAGCAAGGGTTTGATCCAAATTTCCGATACTGGTGCGATCGATCGGGCGATCGATGCAGTTTTGGCAGCCAATCCCAAGGAGCTCGAACAGTACCGGGCGGGCAAAACTAAGCTGTTGGGCTTTTTTGTCGGCAAGGTGATGAAGGAGACTGGTGGTAGGGCAGATCCCAAATTGACCAATGAGTTGCTAGCCAACAAGCTCAACGGCTAAAGCACTTAGTCCCAAATAATTCTTCAACCCGCGCAGGCGGGTTTTGTTTGTGTAGCCGCGGTTTGTAACCGCCGGGGCTGATAAATATTTTGATTTTTTCAAAGAAGGGGGTTGACCCCTCATTGCAGACATGATATATTATGTTATGTAGATGCACCCTGATGGCAAGGAGAGTCGCTTAGGCGACTCTCTATTTTTTTGGCATTTTTATGTTTTGGCTTTTTTTTCAGCATTTAATAAATTAATTTTACTGTTCAATATAATTATTCAATTGCTTGACACAGTGCAGCATTTTATGCTATTTTCCTACTCAATAAATGCGTAAAGTTCGTAACGCAATGAGGACAACATATCAGTATCAGTTTTATCCCGACATCAAGCAAAAGCTCACTCTTAACCATTGGCTAAGGATTTGCCGTTACTGGTATAATCGCCAGCTAGGCGATCGTTTTGATTGGTGGGAAATGAACCGCACTACTGTAAATGCTTGTCCGTTGATTGTTAGTATCTCTGCGCCTAGGGAAAAACCCAACTACTACTCACAAAAAAAACAATTGCCGATTCTTAAAAAGGATTTGGTAAAAGTCTTTCATAGTGGTGATATACTAGATTTTAAACAGGTAGACTCAACCATCTTGCAAGATGTTTCTAAGCGAGTAGATAAAGCCTTTGAACGGTCGATCGCTGGGGACAGCAAGGGTGGGCGATCGGGTAAACCCCGATTCAAGACTGAAGCCGATTATCGCACGATGACTTTTTCGACGGCTAACAGTGATTGGATAAAACTGGTTCGCAAGAATTGGATGTATGTTCGATTGCCAAAGTTAGGTGTCGTAAAAGTTCGGATGCACCGCTCAATCCCTGATGGATTTACCATCAAGCAAGCTAGTGTTACTAGGAAGGTTGATGGTTGGTTTATTCAGTTAATGCTTGAAGATGCTTCTGTTCCCGAATTCACTTTTGACAAGGTTAACCCTACATGGGATAACTCAGTGGGTTTGGATGCAGTGCTGCACGAAGATGTTTATTTGGCAACGTCTTCAGGTGAAAAGCTACCCTCGTTAAAGCCACTTCGCAAAAATCAAGCTAAGTTAGACCGTATTTCGAGAAAGCGGAACAAGCAGAAACGAGGCAAAGCAGCTAGGCGCAAATTAGCCAAAAAAGAAGCTAAACAGCACCAAAAAATAGCTCGTTCTCGTCAAGATTTCCACTATAAGACGGCTCACAAGCTTGTGAGATCAGGCGCTAAGTTCTATTTTCACGAAGACTTAAATCTCAAGGGCTTAACAAAACGGCATAAAGTTAAGCAAGATGATGAGGGGACTTACCTACCGAACGGTCAATCAGCCAAATCAGGACTAAATAAGTCTTGGTTGGATGCTGCATTTGGTCAATTCTTTAAGACGCTGGAATACATAGCCGAAAAAACTGGAGCAGTCGTCGTTTCGCAAAAACCTGCATACACCTCAATGCTTCTGTGCTATCGGAATGAAATTGTTTTCACCGATTGTAATATTCGAGAATATTGGGATGAACAACATTCTTTAATGGTCGATCGTGATATAAATGCCACGATTAACTTGAAGAAACTGGGGTTGGACATTTTCCCCAGTATAAAACGCCGTAACGGGAATCTTTCTGTAGTAGGAACTATGGATGACAGTACCGTAAAGGAAATTTTGCATACCCTTCATCGGGCTGCAAGAAGCCCACATCATACTGTACTCAGTTGATGTGGGAGATGTCACTTAAAAATTTCACTAATTTTGATAATTATGACCCCACAAGCTAATGAGCTAATCAAACAGGGAATTTCCCAATATCAGGCACGAGAATTTGAGGCAGCGCTGGAATCTTGGGGACAGGCGCTGATGCTGTATCGGGAAATCGATGACAAACGTCGATCGGGTGCGGCGCTGGGAAATATGGGAGTTGCTTATGAAGCCCTGGGAGATTTGGCGCGTGCGATCGACTGCTATCAACAGCATTTGGTGTTAGCGCGGGAAATTGGCGATCGCCGCGGTGAGGCGAATGCTTTGGGCAATTTGGGCAATGCTTGCTGTGCTCAGTCGAACTTTGACGGTGCGATTGAATACCAGCAGCAGCGTTTGGCGATCGCCCGCGAAACGGGAGACAATCGCGGGGAAGAAGAAGCTTTGGGTAATTTGGCCTTAGCTTTCGATGCCAAAGGAGATTTGCCTGGTGCGCTCCAGTGCTATCATCAGCAGTTGGATCTCGCCCGCGCGATCGCAGACGATCGGATTGAACGCCACGCCCTCAAGAATTTGAAGCTAGCTTACAAGTATTTAGCAAATTACGAGCAAGCTAACTACTACCGACAGCAACAATTGGCGATCGTGCGACAACTATTTTTAAGTGAAAACAATAACGATTTTGTACAACTTGCAGAAATGGTTGGTTTGAATCCGGTGGAAGATTTTGCCGGAGAAGATTTAAGCAATTTTGATTTGCAATATGCTGATTTTGCCGGAGCAAATTTGCGGAATGCCAACCTCAGCAGTGTAGATTTTACCCTAGCAGATCTCAGCGGTGCTTTGCTGAGCGGTGCTCTGTTAATTAATGCTACTTTATGCAATGCTAATTTGCGTGATAGCGAACTCAATGATGCTGATTTGAGCGGTGCTGACTTGCGGACAAAGTTGCCACGGGCGAATTTGGAAAATGCCAATTTAACTAACGCAAATTTGAGCAGTGCTTATTTACCCAATGCGAATTTAGCTGGTGCAAATTTGCAGGGTGCTGACTTCCGAAATTCTGATATGAGCGGTGTTAATTTGAGCGGTGCAAATTTGAATGGCGCTGATTTGAGCCGTGCGGATTTAAAAAATATTGTGGTAAAAAATGCGAATTTTGCTGGTTGTTTGGGTATTTCTGAAGGGGTAAAAATTGAGTTGATGGAGGGTGGCGGAATTTTTGAGTAGAATTCTCTGGATTTGTCTTTAGTATTTCGCGATCGGATCTCAATGACTAAACATCTTGGTGTATCACCACTCTTGCTTCTTCCCAAATTTCCCCCATCCTCCCTCGCCAGCAGGGCTGTTTGATTGTTGGTAGGGGCCGTGCCAAGAGTGCCGGCCCTTTTGGACTCTCCCTTCTCTTCCTTCGCGTACTTCGCGCCTTCGCGGTTAAATCACCTGACGATCCAACCGGAATTGATATGAGGGGGGTAGGCATTCTTGGCACTACCCCTACACAATCATCGTTTTTTTCTCATAAACCGGGTTTTTGCCTAATATCGTTGACGGTTGGAGCGGAATGATTTAACCTTACTAGAGCGCAGAGGGCACAGAGGAGCGGAAGAGAGAGATGAATACAGGACGATACCAACGGATTTGATATAAGTCCTGAAAATCCAACAAAGTTTACAAATTCAACCTAGAAAAAAATGCTCCCTTGTGATAGATTAGGGATTAGACAGTAAAATAAATTTTAATTACAAGCTGGTAGCGCCAGCAATTCTACCCGATATGCGATCGCTAGATTCTCATAACAAATATCCAGATTGCTTGTGGATGCAATTAGAAGCAATTCCGGTGTCTGCGACTCCAACAGCAACCCAGCACCTAGACCTTTACGTCAGCCTCAATTTTAACGAACATTGGCAACCTTTGCTCGGTGGCCGGGTCAAATTTGGACTACAATCAGGTACGCTCAAATTAAATTTGGCAAACACCAAAATTACCCTGGCATTGTGTCAATTAGTCGGTGATTTCAAGCTATTGCCTATAGCAGAAAAAGCGCCGGAAAATCAGCGGGGCGAGGGAGTAAGCGAGCTGCTTCAAAAAGATGAAACGGACTACACATTTTGCCACGTTTCAATCATGGGAGATGAGAGCCAACCCGGTTGGAAATTTGAAGCTAAACTGGGAAAACCCCTCTTAAAAGGTTTGTTAAAAAGTGCTAAAATAGGAGAATTGACAGCGCCAGAATTTAGGATTGAAGCAGTTTTTGAAGTAGCCAAAGAAGATATTTATGTCACAGATGCCGAAGGTTTGTGGCCCCACGACATTACCCCAAATCAACATTCAATTTTAGAAAGAATCCTGACATTATATTTGGCAACAAATCAACTCCAGCCAGCTCTGAGTTGGGCGCTATTGTGTGACGATTCATCGGCGGTGAAAAGGCCCGATGTGGAAATTGTTCCGCAAACTGAGGAAGCGCCATGGCGGGAAATGGTCGATCGCATTATCTGGGCCGAAACAGCAGATTTTGCAGAATTAGCAAAAATCGCCAATCTTAATCCAGCACAGGATTTGGCAGGTGCTAACCTGCGGGGAACGACTTTGAATGCAGTGGATTTTAGTAGTGCAAATCTCGATCGCACCAATTTCCGGGGTGCAGACTTAAGCGACGCAGACTTCAGCGATGCCAACCTCCAAAATGCCAAATTTAGCGGTGCAGATTTGAGCGGTGCTTTCTTAGGAAATGCCGATTTGAAAGGTGCAGATTTGTACAAAGCAAGTCTAGCTTTAGCTAATCTGGGCGGTGCGAATTTGGAAAATGCAAATCTAGTCGAAGTAAACTTAACCAATGCGAATCTGGGCGGTGCGAATGTAGAGTCAGCCAGATTTGGAAATAATTCAGGACTTTCCGAGGAGATGAAAGTGAATCTACAACAGCGCGGAGCAATTTTTGAGGAGGTTTAGTCCCTCGCACCTATCGACATTTCATTATTTTTTTACCCGCTGTTGATATAGGAGGTAATTGCAGGATGGGTAATATCAATTACGGTTCTATGGGAATGATTTAACCGCGAAGGCGCTAAGGACGCGAAGGAAGAGAAGAGAGAGTTTAATACAGGACTATGCAGAGAGGATTTGATATAATTTGAGATATTGTTAGCTATGGATCGCTCTTCGCAAACAAGAGCGATCGCAGTTCACCAAAACCAGTTATCCCTCATCCTCCAACTTAACAGGAGCACGCCCAGAAATCACAATAAATCCAACCGATTCCAGAGTCAGACTTGGCTGACGAATTCCCGCCAAAACAGCTTGACTTAACACACTTTCCGTGCTAATTTCATCAGCCAAAACCGACTCTAAAAGTTGTTCAGATTGAGACAGCCGATTCAAGCGCAATTGCAATTGATTCACCCGGTTTTCCAGTTGAATTGCAGCACTCACAGCCGATCGCTCGCACATTTCGACAAAAGCCGATCGCCCACGCAGCAATTCCTCCGATCTCAGCCTTCCCCGTTGACAAAAATCATCCCATTCCAGCGGATCGACAAAACTGTCAAGAATCCCAGTCCGATTTTTCGACAAATTATAATCCCGATTTGGGCCACCTTTCCCCTTATAAGGCCGCTGCAAAATATTCAGAATTTCCTCCTCTTCCACCAACAACATCGACTCATTGCGAGCATCAACAAACACCGTTTCAAAAACAGGCAAAAACAGAGCGTCAGCCCGTCTTTGCAAAGCTTTCAAATTGTAATTTTCGATATTTTTGGCTTTCAGAACTTGCGAAGCAGGCTGCAAATCTGTCTGGATTGAATAATTAAATTGTAATCCAAACCACTCCTTACCTTCCTCCGCATCCCAACTTTCATCGTGACGCCACAATGCAAAAGCCTGACCCCGATCGTCCCAGCGAATATAAGAACTAAGCGCATCGATCAATCCCTCACCAATGCGGTAAAGAGCGACATCAGCATTTTGGTGAGCAACTCGGCGATTGTAACTACCATATTGCTGACAATAGGGAATTAATCTGGTTCTCAAATCATTGGAAGGAATCAAGGTTTTTTGACTAGGTTGATAGCGCACCAACCCCGATATACTCGGATGTTCAACCTGTTTGAAATTCAGAGCTTGACAGATCCAACCTTCCGTCGCCCGCTGCATTTCTTTATGTTTAGCATCGCAATCATCTAGGGATTGAAAATACTCAGATGCACTTTCCTCAAACAGGTCAATTTCATCCAAAACCTGTTGTTCGTCAATTTTGACTTTGGCGGCGACGATTTCAGTTTTGATTAATTCAATTTCGCTAGCTAGCCCTTTTGCTCCTTCTGTCAGCAATTTTTCTTCAAGTTTTGGCATTTTTTCATTGATATAAAACTGAAGACTAGCAATAGATTTGTGGAAGACATCAAATCCATCTTTTAAAACTTGAAACCAAGCTTCGTGGGGACTTTCTGGCAAATCTGGGCCCGCAAACAAACAAAACTGCACTCCCATTTTGCTACCAATGCGATCGACTCTACTTAATCTTTGTTCTAACTGATGGGGAAGCCACGGTAAATCGAAGTGAATTAACCAATCCACAAATTGCAGATTTATCCCTGTTTCCGCCGAACGATCGCATACTAGGATAAAGCAAGTTGGCTCAGTCTTAAACCGTTTCAAATTCGCTTCAACATCGGCCGCTGATTTGCTAGTCTCATGGGTGGCGATCGCATTTTTGCCCAAAATCTTCGCTAAATTTTCAGCAATGGCTTTACAAGTTTCATTAAAACTGGTAAAGATGACTATTTTGGGGAATTTATCACCGGGAAGCGGTCTTTTAATTTGCTGTTGAATTCTGGACAACAAATCGCGAGCTTTGCTGTGATACTCCGGTGGAATCTTCAACGCAACGCCTAGAAATCGGATAATGACGATTCTCAACAAACTCAGTCTGTCCACTCCTTCCTGGGGCTTTTCTAGGGCATTGAGCAAAGATTCTAAGAGGGCGGTTTCTCCTGAAAACAGGGCGGTTTGAGTCACAATCCCCATGTACTTTTGCCCAAATTCGCGATCGAGTTCCGCCGTCGATTTCTTTTGTAAACGAGCTTTCACAACCCGTTCCAAAACATTCAGCCAGGTACCGGAAGTTCGGAAAAACAGGAGAAAGATTTTTTGATAGGTGCTCTTATGAGGAGCGAGAGTCCGCCATTTTTCCAGGATACTGTGAATTTCCGACCACTGTTCGTCATTGAGATCGTACTCAACTTTGGGGAGAGTATCTCGATCGAAAATCACATCTTCCACTGCGTCTCGGCGATTGCGAAGCATTCGACGGTACAGGCGGTAGGTATCGCTAACGTGGGTGCGAATAGTTCTGACAAGGCGATCGCATTCTGTGGTTGCTTCAGTTTTCCAACAACTTTCTAATTCATTTGCTAATCCGATTAAATAATCATCTTGAGCAAAGAAACTGCGGAGTTGAGCGAGTTTTGTTTGCAAAACCCCAGGGTTGGTTTCTGCTCGAAAATCCAGCAAAGCGCGCCCGATTTCCTGACGATTTTGCACCTGTTCTTTAAAATTTGCCAAATCATCAAGACGGTAAGTTGTGGGGTCTAGCAAGTTTAACATTGTCAGAAACTCTTGCTCGTGTCCCAGAACTGGTGTCGAAGATAATAACAATAAATTTTTGCTTTTGTGAGCGAGGGTTTGGCAAATTTCAAAGCACTGCTTCTGAGTGCGATCGCCAGAATAAGCCATGGCCGCGAGTTCCTGGGCTTCATCCACTATCAGAAAATCTAGATTAGCATTGCGACTAACTTGATTAATTTCACTAAGAGAAACAAGCTGGACTCGATCGGCAAAATGAGACAAATAGAATTTATTTTCTAACTCATCTCGCCACTGCTGGGTTAGGTATTTGGGAACCATCACCACAGCGCGGCCATTGGGTTCATCTAGGAGAAATTGGCGGAGAATTGTCCCAGCTTCTACGGTTTTTCCCAATCCTACTTCGTCGGCTAATAAATAGCGTCCAATCGGGTCTTCTAGGACGCGCCTCACGACTTCAACTTGGTGAGGATAGAGGTCTATGTTGGCAGAAATTAAACCTGTCATACCGCGGCTGACGGCGCGCTGGGTGATGGTAGATTGAACGAAGGCGAGTCGGCGATCGTGAAAATAGGGAGTTTCTTGACCTTTGACGGCTAAAATGTCGATCGGATCGGCGATCGGGATATTGCAGCGAACATAAATATCTGTTTCAACAGCTTGTATGCTTTGACTATCAGGAAGGTCGATGTCGTAGAGCATTCTATCTTCATCCCAGTCATAAATCCGACCAATGATCCAGCGCTCCAAGGTGGTGCTCCAGAGGTAGCATCGAGTTTGGCGCTGAAGTCTGGCTTCTTGGAGCAAGCCTAGGGGTACTGTTTTGCTAAGGCGGTTTTTAACTGAGCAAAAATATTCAATTAGGGCTTCGGTGCGGGATAATTCGACCACTTTTCCGACTCCCAAATCGTTTTTAGGCGATCGGACCAAGGAACCAATATCAATCATAGTTGAAAACCCTTTCAAATTCGGCGATGAACATCGCTTCTAAACAACCAAAGTCCGCCGATGCGGACTCAGAGAAAACCAGGATGCTAAGTTTAGAAAACGGATACAAACCGCATAGTAGCACTAGATTGATATCCTAGGGATAAATGAAATGCTAATGTGGCATGGGAATCAAATTCATGGACACAACTGGGATCGAATTAGCGCCTTGCCTTAAATCTACGATTTTGCGTCGTTATAGCTCGTTTTTTCACCCACTCTGAAAGTCCTGTTTTATATCTGAGCGATAACTGAGCGACTTGCTGTAGACTGAATACAGCAAGCAAACTCAACATTGTAAGAGGATTGAGCGAAAAATGAGCAAAAAATCTAATTCAGTCACAGCAAGCACCTCAGCCGATTACCTAATTGGCTACGAGCGGATTCTGGACTACTTCAAACAAGCACAAAAAGAATGCCCCAAAGGGGTAGGACTAAAGAAGGATAGCAAGGCTAAGGGGTCTTACATCACCCTTCAATTCAAACTAGGTGACAAGCGGGTCAACAAAACCTGCGGGTGCTACCTGACGATGCAAGGTATTACTGATGCTCTGAGGAAAACTCACTTAGTTGCTAGTGCGCTAAAATCTTTTTCTAGTGAGACTCAGTTTTTAAGCTGGTACGATGACGTAATTCTAGAGAAAAACGTCGTCAAGAATGATTTGATAACGTTCGGTGATGCCGTCGCAAAAGTAGAGAAAGAATACTGGGATGGTCGCACGAAACGCCGTCAGCAGCGTGATAGGAGTAGTATTAGTCAGCAGTATTCTTGGAGATGTGTTTATGGTGACTATTTCAAGCTATTGCCAGAGAATAAGATAGTAAACTTGGTAGATGTTTTGTCAGTAGTTAACAGCAAAAAGCCAGGGACTAAATGTTTTAAAAACTGCCTGTGCGCTATGCGTAAACTAGCTGAAACTATCGGCAACGTTGATTTGCTGTGCAAGCTTAAAGAGATTGATGGCACGCAAGTCGAATTTCGAGACGACCTTCAAACTTTATCTGTTGACGATTTTTTGAAGCTTCGGGATGACGCTCTAAACGTTCCCCCTAATGATAAGCGATACAACCTAGAATCTCGTCGGCGGTGGTTGTGGGTATTTTCAATGCAGTTAATCTACGGTTTTCGAGTCCATGAAGTTTTTGCTATTCTGAATATCGACCAATCATTTAAGACAAAAGATGGCGTTACTATCCCTCCATTAAGTGAGTCAAGTAATAAAAAAATGATTGCTGTAGTGGGGGATAAAACATTGTTAGAGACTACAACTAAGACTGGCTATAGACTATGCGTACCGATGGTGGCACCGACCCATCCTGACTTGATAGAGCATCTAGAAATTAAGTCAGGTAAACCACCTGAAATTTGTTCACTATCAAAGAATCCAAACACGATTTCCAAGGCTTACGCTCAAAGAGCACGCGACGCTCTAGCGAGGTGGGGCAAGAATTTAAGTCAAACTCATGCTTTGCGTCACCTTGCAAATCTCAATGGTCAAATGGCGGGGATGTCTCAGGAGACGAGAGCTAAAAGTTTGGGTCATTCAATTCAAATGAATGAAGGGACTTACAAAAAACGAGCCAATACAAAAACGACAATTGATTTGCTCACTCAATCCACAAAGGAAACCATCCCTTTGGGTAGTGCAGTTCAGGTGCTTAAACAGTTAGGTAGTGATGTGAAAAACATCAAACTACTAGCCACTATTTACGGCATTACGCCCGATGAAGTGATGGAGTTACTCACTGAATAATTAGACACAAAACTTTACACTCCCCCTATTGACAAGGGAGCGCAAACCTGCAATCGTAAGTAACTAAGGAAGATTGTTGCGCGACTGACTAACGTACCACCGCTAATCAAGTCACGACTTCCCCAATCCGTTCACGTACAACGTTTGGAGCCTATAAATTATGCCACTTTCAGGGCGATTGACCACAAAGTCGATCGCAATTCTTAATTTACTGTGGGGTTGCCATGAATAAGCCCCCGCTAGTATCGCGCCGTCGCATTGACGGCCTCAAGCAGCTTGCCTATGACTGTGGGCTCACCAATGACAATGCAAAATCTTTCGGGAAGCTCTCAAAGACTTCGACTTGGGAATCGCTGCTGGAATTTCACAATCTAGAGTACGAAAGAGTAAACGACATACCGCGTAACAACGTAGCGTCCGCTGTAGACACTGTAGACACAACCGACTGGACAAACGATGGCTCGTTTCCAGTGTGCAATTTTAGTCAGAATTCCATCAACTTTTTAGACTGGGTAGATATCAGTCAGTTTGTCGCGCTTGCTCTAGCAACAGTCGGACTGTTTGTGCTGGTAATTTCTTTGTTGCCATCAGTCAACCCATTCAATTTATGTCCCGTCCGATTCGATATCAACATTCAATCAGGAGCGAAAAAATGAGTTTACAACTACGACTGTTTGGCGGTGGCAATAAAGAAAGTCAGCTTGCCACAAGCAACGACGGCGGACACGCAATCGACAAATCTAAGGTACTTGCAACCACTGCACCCGGTGTCATCACCCCACTAAATCCTGGTAACTTTTCCAGCATCCGCAGTATCCCCGTAGTGCCTGCGCCTCGCTATTTTGACCGGGAAGAAGCCGACAGAATTAAGGAATTGGCAAAGGAGAAAACAGACGGCGCTCGTCAATCTAAGCGGGCCTATGCAGCCTTAACAAAGATTGAGGAAGCCGACAAATCAGTCCATAAATCGCACCGTAAATATGAGGGTGCTGTGGCAGAGAATGAACTAGGTAAAAAACGAGCCGATGCTGGTTTAGCTAAAAAACTGCACGGTTTACGTCCTGGTTATGCCCGTTTAGGACTGGGAATTGACAAGGCTGAAAATGACGCACGCACTCGGATTGATGCAATTAAATCTAAGCTAATGGGAGGCTCAAACTAATGAGAGCGATGTATCTGGCAAGTTACTTTACCGCCGGGTGCATCGCTTCCTCCCTACTGGGATGGATTGCGAGTTTGCATCCGATGTCATTTAAGGCGATTGCGTTTTTGGTAGCGACAATCGCCGTGGTTTGGGTTTTGTGTTGGCTGTTGGATTTTTCTATTAGTCAACTGCTGAAGGTTTCAGTTGCCGACTTGCAGGCAGTTCTGGTTAGCGGGCTAGCTATGATGCTGATAGGAATGGGAGTGTTTGTATGCAGCTAAAAATGCTTGTTCTGTCGGGTGCTGCACTGACTTTGTGGCTAACTCCTTTAACAACTCTGGATAAGAGAATTGGATGGCATAAAGCTATGCAAGGTGTCAGTCTCTGTGCAGCAATTGCTTGTGCAGTTAAAGCTGGTAATATTGCCTACAAACTGTCTCAGCAGGGTGAGATTGAATCAATCAAAGAGCGGGCCATCACCGCAGATGTGATTGATGAAATTTCGACATCTGCCTATGTCAGCCAGCAACAACGACAACATGAAGCTGAGCTAATCCTCTCCCCCGTAGAATGCCTAGAACGCTCTCTGTCACTTGATTGTGAGGAACCAGGGCATCTGGAACGTTCCACTGAGGACGTGTGACCTAAAGGCAGTTTACACGACTTCAACGGACATAGTAGACATAACGGACAAACTCAGATAAAATCAAAAGTATTCTTCCACGAGAATGCCATGCCGTATGTCACACCAAGAGAAGCAGCTAACGCTTTGGGAGTTAACCCCAGAACCCTTGCCCGATGGTCAGAAGATGGCCTCATCAAGACCATCAAAACCGAGGCAGGACAAAGACGTTACGATATCGCCGAATATCTCAAACAAAAATCCGGTACAACTGAGCTTGCTCGACCTTCTACAGTTTTGTACGCCAGAGTCTCAACATCTAGCCAAAGAGACGACCTCAAAAGACAAACTGAGGCACTTACTACAAGTTACCCAGGCTCAGAAGTCATCACAGAAATTGGATCGGGACTCAATTTTAGGCGGCGAAAACTTAACACCATTCTGGAACGAATTATCAGCGGCGATATCCAATGTCTTGTCGTTGCCCACAAAGACAGACTTGCCCGATTTGGTTTCGAGCTCATCGAGTGGTTATGCGAAAAGTTTGACTGTAAAGTCGTGGTTCTCTACCAGCAAAAATACAGTCCAGAAACAGAACTCGTGCAAGATATGCTGTCAGTCGTCCATTGTTTCAGCTCTCGGTTATACGGACTCCGCAAGTACGAAAAAAAGCTCAGGGAAGACCAGGAAATACAAAAGCAAAAAACGGCACTCACAGAAATTGACGGCGAAATTACCGCCGAACTCTACGAGGAAAGTCCGAGTCTATCCTGACAGTAAATTAAACCAGATCTGGCGACATTGGTTGGCGGGTTGTCGCTTTGTTTATAACCGCTGCATAGAGGCTTTGAAAAAGGGCTTCCGAGGTAGCAGCTACGATCGATCTAGAAGCCCAAATCCTTAACGATTTGCCAGCTTGGTTGAAAACAGTACCGAGACACCCCAAAGCCAACGCTGTACAAGATGCTTGCGACGCTTGGAGGCAAGCAAAAGCCAACAATGGTGAAGCAAAGTTTCGCAGTTGCCACCAATCAGTAGCCACCATTAAATTCAAAAATGGGAATTACATCAAAGGCGTTTGGTTCCCTCAATTAACCAAAGGATGTGGGTTTGAATCTTCCCAAGCACTGCCAGATTTTTGCGGGTATGGCACTCAGCTAGTCAGAGATAGACGGCGTTGGTTTGCTGTAATCCCCGAACACATTCCTGCTTCATCAACCACCCAGAATAAGGTAATTGCGCTCGATCCTGGGGTGCGAACATTTTTAACTGGTTACGACGGAGAAACGGTTTTAGAGATTGGCAAGGGAGACATAGAGCGAATCGTCAGATTATGCTTTCACCTTGACAAATTAATTAGCCGTGCATACCAAAAACAAGTTAAAGCTAAACAACGCCGAGCTATACTTCGTGCTGCTGACAAAATCCGAATCAAGATTCGCAATTTAGTGGATGAATTGCATCGTCAAAGTGCTAGTTACTTGGTTCGCAATTACAAGGTGATTTTTATTCCCACCTTTCACACAAGCTAGCTGCACGTTCTGAGAACCCGGATTTAGAACAGTTAGAACGGATTCTACAGTTGCAGGCGCGGGGGCATGGCAAAGCAAAAATCATCCTTGAGCTTTGGGGGGTGACTAAAGGTGGCAGTCCCAAGTACAAGGCTGCTGAGGCTGAGTACAAGCGATTAGTCGGGGAGTAAGCAAACGGGTGAGTTGCGAGCCGTTTACGTGTCGTTTACGTGCGAAAACTCACTCGTCGTGTTTAAAGGTAAAAGCACTCGACGACCAGTGTATATAAAGGGTTTGGAGGTGCTGGTAAAAGTGTCCGATTTTTTGGACATTTTTCATCCCTTCTGTCGGAACGGATTATAGGTAGACAAAGCGCCAAAACTTCCTACAATGAGAGAGACGCACCTATCTGAATTGGAACCCTTGCGCTCTGTGGCTGAGGAAAGGGGAGTAGGAGAAGTGCTTATGCCTACAGGTGAGAGGATAGCCATCGATAGCAACCGTAGTCTGAGGCTCAATTATTCTCCTAATCCTCTAACGGGCAATCGGGGTTGGGCGACTTAAGCCTGTCGCCTACTTTTCAGTGGCTTAAAACTATACACACAGCAAAAAA
>RDXH01000088.1 GCA_004292745.1 Oscillatoriales cyanobacterium
AGTTGGCAGTTGGCAGTTGATAGTTGGCAGTTGGCAGTTGGCAGTTGGCAGTTGGCAGTTGGCAGTTGGCAGTTGGCAGTTGGCAGTTGGCAGTTGGCAGTTGGCAGTTGGCAGTTGGTAGTTGGCAGTTGGCAGTTGGTAGTTGGCAGTTGATAGTTGGCAGTTGGCAGTTGGCAGTTGATAGTTGGCAGTTGATAGTTGATAGTTGGCAGTTGATAGTTGTCGGTTATTATTAATTATTGGTTATTGGTTATTGGTTATTGGTTATTGGTTATTTTTTGTCAACGGACAACTGTCAACTGTCAACGGACAACTGTCAACCGTCAACCGTCAACCGTCAACTGTCAACGGACAAATGACTTCTTTAATTGCAGAAATAAGTCGTAGATTGTCTGCCCGAGCGCGCACAGCCACCCGAAAAAAGCGATCGCCCAACTCAGGAAAACTCAAACAATCCCGAATTAAAATCCGGTGACGTTCCAGCAGACTTTGTTGAATCACCGCCACCGAAACCGAAGACTCCACCAACAAAAAATTAGCGGCACCCGGAAACGGCCGTAAACCCGGTAAACTAGCCAAACCCTCAAATAGCTCTTGGCGAGCCACAGGTAGCCAATCCCAGGTTTGCCGTTCAAACACAACATCTCGCACCACAGCAGCCGCCGCAGCCGAGGCCAGAGCGTTCACAGGCCAAGGATCTCGCTGTAACTGCCAACGGCGGAGGCGATCGGGATGGGCGATCGCACAGCCCAACCGCAGTCCCGGCAGAGAATAGAATTTAGTGAGCGATCGTAAAATCACCAAATTCGGAAACTCCGCCACAGCATCGATCGAACTCTCCTGTTGTTCCGGCGGTAGAAAGTCCATAAAAGCCTCATCTACCACCACCAGACCCAACTGCTCCACATAAGGCCCAATCGCCTCCCTACTGAACAGCAAACCCGTAGGATTATGCGGATTATTCAGCAGCAAGGCTCGATCGCGATTCAGAGCAAGAGGCACCGGGACTTCTTTAGGAAGAGGAAAGATGCCTGTTGCACAAGAAAATTCATTTCTTGTGGAATGGGCATCTTGCCCGTTATTGACCATGGTGCCAGATGCAAGATCCAAAGGACATTCCAGCACCTTCGCGCCGAAAGCCAAAAGAGCCCGCCAGTAATCACCAAAAGCCGGAGTCACCAAATAAGTTGCTTCCAGCTTCGACAAATCCCAAGCCGCCCAAGTCAACAATTCCGCCGAACCATTCCCAGGCAAAACCCAATCCGGGTCAACATTCAAAGCCTCACCCAAAACAGCCCTCAGTTGTCCATAATCAGGGTCTGGGTAAGCAGTCAGACTGCCCAGGTGTGTTTGAATCGCATCCAGAGCCGACTTAGGAGGGCCCAAAGGACTGATACTGGCAGAAAAATCGAGAATAGCAGAAGCAGGGCAACCAGCCAGTGTGGCTGCCCAAGCTAAATTCCCACCGTGAACAGGTCTAGTCAAAGCTTAGTTTGCCGATATTTAGGAGTCTTTATCCGGTGCAACTCTGTCCTTAAACAATTTCCCTGCGGAAAAAGCAGGAACTCTGGTAGCCGGAATTTCCATTTTAGCGCCTGTTTTGGGATTGCGACCCTCACGAGCCTTGCGTTCCCGTGACTCAAAGGAGCCAAAACCGACCAATGTCACCTTGTCGCCGTCGGAGACAGCTTCCATGATTGCTTCCAAGGCGGCACTCAAAACGGCATCTGCCTGTTTTTTCGTCACGCTAGCCTTTTCCGCGACTGCATCAACCAATTCACCTTTGTTCATTAGGAACTCCTTCTGGATTTGCAAAATTACGTTCAACAGATTTCAACTATTAGCTGTGAGTTATCAACTGGATTGGGCCGTGCCTGGGGAGGTTTCGGTTGTACCCGATCGCCCCTGTCCGCTTCCCCGAATCAAAACTCCTGCTGAATACCAATTACCCTAGGGTAATTGGTCAGAAAAGGAATTGTGATTTTTGATTGCTGAAAACCCGACAGCATATAATTTTCACTGAATCATTCTAAAGTCTTCCCGACCCTTATGGATCGGTGGAACCTTTAATTTATATGGATTTGGACAATTTTTAGCTAGACAGACGGGAATCCACCCGCTTCGCGCGTGGATGAAAGGCGCGTGAGATGAGGATTCCACCCGCTGGCGCGTGACGTGAAAGCGTAGAAGAGTGGAAGATGGGCGGGTGGATGACGAGACAAACAAATTCCTTTTATGGTAGATTCAAAGAATACTACAGGTAGCATAACCGCCGATACACATGAGACACCAAGCTCAAACGACTGGTCGGAAAATAATAATGGTTAGTGGGTGGCGAACACCACGAATAAACATAGCCGGCCTGCCTAACGTAAGCCTTGCACCAGAAAACTCAAATTTTGAATGTTAAACGTACCGTGGGGCACAGGTCAACACGGAAAAAAATCTCCGAAAGCTTGGGGAGACAAGCCCTCTGGGGCTATCTAAGTTGGACTAGATGCACAGGTTCAATCGAACGGGTATTTGGTTTAAATATTGCCGAAAGGATAGGTAGTTTTAAGGTATGTCTGCGAACCAAGAATCCCCGTACACTTCGACTACGCTCAGTGCGTCGCTTTTAAGTCGGGGAGTGTCAAAAAAATACCACCTTGGAGAGCAGATTTCTCACCTCGGTGGATTTGAGAACCGGAAAAAAGCAGAAAAAGAAGGAATCAAATGTCATTTGTCAAGGGCTAAAAGGAGATATTTTGTCTTCTTCCTTCTTTGTACCCTTCGACCCAACGACTGCGTTTATCCGCTCGCCCTTCGACTACGCGGTTCAGCCAGCGGAGTCGAAGGGCAGGATAAACGCAGTCGTTGGGTTCAGGGCACCGCTCCGCTCAGGGTACGTGGTGGTCCCTGAGCGTAGTCGAAGGGCCAGCGGTACCGCAATAGTCAACCGTCCACTAACTAAGACTAATAACTAATGACCAATGACTAATGACTACTACCTAGGTTGGATCGGCTGACCCCGCTGCAACAGTTGGCGGGCGTCGGGACTGATGTTGTTTTGATAACCAAAGTTCGATCGATCGCTATCATCCAAAATCTGCGGTGTCAGCAATACAATCACTTCCGCCCGCTGGTTTTCCTTATTAGTCCTCCTGAAGAGCGAACCGATAATCGGCAAATCTCCTAAAATCGGAATCTTCCTGGCTGTCACCCGTTCTTGGTCGCTGATAATCCCCGATAGAATCAAAGTCTGACCGTCACGCAGTCGAATTAACCCCGACTGCAAAGAACGCTCAGAAAGCAGTCTGATCGTATTGGTATTCGCGCCCGTAGAGAGTTGTTGTTCTGCGCCAGGAGCTCGGACGATCGGATTCACCCGCAAAGAGATAAAACCGTTGTCATCGATGCGATCGATCGCCACCCCTAACTGCAAACCCGCCTTGTCTTTGATAGCCGTAGTAGTTGTGGTACTGGTATTTCCGGTGGTCTGCGTTTGTTGCGTGATGTTAGTAAGCACCTCGTCGGTGATATTCACATTCGCCGTTTCCCCTTCTTGAACAACCAGAGTCGGATCAGTCAGAATTTTAGCGTTGAGGGTGTTAATCTGTGCCTGCAACGCAGACAGGAACCTCCTGGGATACTGCAACAACGGGAACAATCCGAACTCTGCGGTTCCCGAAGTAGTCGCCGATCCTGGTGTGTAATCGGTAATTCCAACTCGTGTAGGGCTATTACTAACTGGGGCTGTAGGCTGAAGGAACACACCCTTAGCTGGACCGTTGACACCTTGACCTGTCAAGGGCACGGTAACGCGACCGTTCGCATCGTAGAAAACCTCTCCGGTTACTTGGTTGGGGACGATGGGCGGAGTCGATCGGCTAACGTTGACATCATTAGTGTTGGCAGGCTGCAAGCCACCAAAATTGAGACTTGCGGCCCCTTGGTCGTTGACAAAGAAATTGTTATTAATGCCGAAAGAAAAACTGCTGCTACTGTTGTTTACTCCCGACAAATTGATATCGATCACCTTGACATTCACCGCCACTTGACGGCGGCGCAAATCTAGCTGCGTCAAGAAATTTACAGCGACATCAACCTTGCGCGGCTCTCCCACCAAAGTGATGGAATTGAGCCTCGCATCGGCCAGCACCGACAGTCCCCTCAACAATAACGGGCCATTGCCATCCTTAGCCCCGATCGCCTTAATATCAGGTTCCCGAATTTCCACATCCCGCGCCGCATTACCCTGGCCCACCGTTTGAATAGTCACGCGAGTAATCGGGAGTTGAGTTTCCGCACCTTGAGCGCTCAAAAAGTTAGCTGCATCCGTAGACCGAACTTGATTGAGCCGCAGAGTCCGAACAATAATATTGCGCGAGTCCAGTGGCAGATTAGTACCTACAAAAATCGTCCGTCCCACCCGATTAGCTTGCAGCCCACTCAGCCGGAGCACGTAGTTAAAGACATCTTGCACCGACTCATTTTCGATGTCCAAAGAAATCTTCGGCCCTTCATCCGAACCTCCTGCTGCACCCGCCGCCGGTGCAGCCGCTGGCTGGCCTGGCTGACCAGGAACGCCGCCACCTGTAAAAGCAATATTCAGCCCCGCAGCACGAGCCAGTAGAGCCAACACGTCCCGAACAGGGGCATCGCGTAGGACTAACCGAGGGATGCGTTCTCCCGAACTCAGCTCGATATTTCCCGCCGCTGGAGCGATGTTAGAAACGGAGATATCTCCTAGGGGTGGAGCAACTGCCCGCGGTAGGAAAGGCGCGGCCTGATTGGTCGGAGATTGAATCTCGCTGGGGAGTGGTGGGCGATCGTTTCTAGTGATTGTAACTTCAGGATTTTGCAAGACCACGTTTGGGTTTTGCGCTGTACGGATTTGGGGACTCGGCACAGGGGCTGTTTGGCTCAGGGGCAGGCTAGGAGGTGGTGGCGGTGCAGCTTGAGTAGATTGCGGTGTACCGCCCTGTCTGGCAACGCTCAGAACGATGCCATTGCCTTGTCCCTGAACGATTTGTCCGCTGGGAACGCCGTTAGTGCCTGTCACCAACACGCGGATGCTGTTAGCGTCTGCCGGGGTGACTTCTACTGAAGAAATGCCTGGAGCTGGGTTTTCTTGCCGGAATGTGCTGCCTTGGGTCAAGCGGAGCTGGGTATTGATGATTGTGGCTTGGTAGGTATTGCCATTATTAATGGCGAAGACTTGCGGGCGATCGCCCTTTTCCGTCGCCAACACAATATTTACCCCATTATTGGCTTGACTTACTTGCACTCCTGTGACTTGAGTTGGCGCTGCCCAAACGGGGGCAATTGCCATCATCACTCCCGCCACACTGCTAAAGAGTCCTCCAGTTAATCGTAGATGCTGTTTCACGTTCGCTCCTCAAATAAACTTTATGAATTATTGTCTGTTAGCTGCTGGGTATTCTGTTTTTTTAGATGGGCTTAACTAGCTGCTTATTTAGCAACAGGAGTTGCCGCTGCACTGGGACTTGGAGTCGGTGTCGGCAGTTTTTCCTCTTGTTTTAACGGCAGCAGTGCGTGTAAATCAAAAGCAGTTTTAATTTTAGTTTCCGGTGGCTGGATGGGGACTATTTTCCCTTTCAAAACGTCAACTTCTATGGTCTGATTTGCTTCTGCCAATTCAGATTTCAAATTTCTCACTACCAACAGCGACTGCATCAATTCCAAGTTACGCATAAAGCTGCGGGTTTGAGCAAAATTCCCTTCAAACTCTACCTTATATTTTTTGCGTCTGAGCTTGCCAGCCAGAGAAGACCCAAAAGACGTATCTTTTAGAATATCAGGGTCTGTGGCTCCAGGTCCGGTAGCAGACGGTGCAGTTGCCGGCAAGATATCTGGCTCAAATTTTGTGAGTTTAGCTTTGCCCTGATCCCCTTGTACACCTGCGTTGATTTTGTTCACCAGTTGATTCATGTCTAGCAACAAGGTGGTGCTACCCTCGTCACTAGCAAACATTGCCGTCACCTCTGCCCTGCGCTGTTTTGCTTGTTCTTGTTTTGCTTCTGCTTCTGCCCTTTTTTTGATTTGATTTTGCAAGCTCAGTTGCGTTTCTTTCCCTTCGCTAATTTTTTGCTTGATGTCGGCGGTTTTCTGCATTTCTGGCATCACAAATTGGTAGCCGATGTAGCCAGCAACTCCGAGGCCAAGAACAGCAATAGCGATTGCTTGGACTTGGGGTGTCAGCTTAATCCCGAATAGTTCCTGACTCGATGATTCTTGTCCTTGTTCTCCGCTGGGAATAAACTCATTTGCTGCTGTCATGGTTTTTTAACTTCTCCTTTTAGTTCGCTTTTTGGTGTTTCTAGCACTCCTTTTTCTTGAAGTGTTTCTATCCGTATTGCCAGCCCATCTGCTTGCTGACTCCGCAGTTCGGGAAGCAACTCGGAGGCTACTGTCGGACTGAGGCTGGTTTCAATTTTATATTCCACCACCGGCCGCAGTTTGGGAATTTCTACCGCACCTAGGGCGCTTTGGTTCCGTACTTGTACTTGTGCGGGGTTGTTTTTTAAGGTGGCTGCTAGCAGTCTGGTATCAGTATTGAGGAAAAAAGGAGAGCGTTGAACTAGCAGCATGAAGTCGTTAACTTGAGCAAAGGTACTGGCGACTCCAGAAATTACTACCTTTGATGCCTGAACTGGGGCTATGGGGGTGGCCACTGCCACTGGGGTAGCGCTGGCTGCTGGGGACGGACTCCCCCCTGCTGGGGACGGGCTGGCTGCTGGAGTGGCGGCCGGCGGAGGGGGTGCTGCTGCTACTGGGGACGGGCTGGGGTCTATTTGCTCGATTTTGGCAATTTTCACTCCCGCCGGAGTTCGGTTACTTAGGTCTTGCAGCATTGCCGACCAAGGTTTAATTTGGTCGAATACTCCTGCTAATGCTTTGTACTCTGCGGTAACTTTATCGGTTTCGCTGTTGATGGCTTTGATCGCACTGGCTTGAGCGTTTAATTTTGCCACTTCTTGGTCGAGGGCTGTTTGTACTGCACTCAAGCCATTATTTTCGTTAGTGGCCCACCACCAGGCACCCATGACGGCGACGTTGATGCCCATGGCGAAGAGTACGGCACCAATTAACGGCAGTTGGTCTTTTGCCGAACCCGAACCTTTTTTGGTTGGAGCTTGGCTGGGTTCGTCCTGTTTGTATTCGGGACGGTCTCTGAGAAAGTTAATATCTAGGCTGTACATGGCTTTACTCGATTTGAGATTTTAAATTTGAGATTTTAATTGTCTGTTCACAAAACCTCCCTTAGTCCTAAACCTAAAGCTACTCCTAAACCTGCTCGCTGTTCTGGGCTAATTTCTTCGCTGACTTCCACTCCTAGGGTGTCGATGGGATCTACTTGAGAAGCTGGCAAGCTTAATCTTTGCATGAAAAATTCATCTAGTTTGCCGATCGCAGCTCCTGGCCCTGCTAACAGGAGTTGTGCTACTTCTAGTTCTTCGCTCTGGTTGAGATAAAAGTCTACTGAACGACGCAGTTCGTCTGCGAGTTCTCCCAAGACTTTAATCATCGCATTTGTACCCGGATTTGCATCCCCTGATGTCCCCATTGTATCTGTTACTGGTAAGGTCATGCCTTGTAGTTCGCTGGTGTCTCTGGTTGGTGGCAGATTCATGGCTTCGTTGAGGGCAGTCTGGATTTGGTAAGTGCCGATCGGGATGGTACGGTTGAATTGTGGTATGCCGTCCACCACTATAGCTAACTCGGTGCTGTCAAATTCTATATCTGTCAAGACTGCTGCCTCTTGGGAGGAAAATTGTTGCAGTTGGTCTTTGAGGGTGCGGATCAGGGCAAAGCTGGTTACTTCTAGCACGTCTATAATCAGTCCGGCTTCTTTGAAGGTTTCTAGATAGGTGTCTGTCACTTCTTTGCGGGTTGCTACGAGTACAACTTGCACTTTTTCTACGCCGTCGTCATCGACAAATAGGCCGATTTTTTGATAGTCTACGTCGGCATCTTCTCTGGGAAATGGCAAGTATAGCCCTGCTTCTGAATTCATGTACTCCCGCAGTTCTTCGTTGTTGAGTTCTGATGGGACTGGAATTAACCGAATCACGGCTTCCCGTCCGGGAATGGCTGTGGCTACGTGCTTGGCTTTGATTTTGTTTTCGGCGAGGACTGAACGTATCAGTTCTGCCATCCCTGGCGGGTCGGCTATTTGTCCTTCTTGTACTATGTCTTCTGGTACTTCTATGGAGGCTAGTGTGGCTATTTTTAATGCCTGAGCTTTCTTTTCCAGTTGAATGATGTTAATTCGGTCTGAGGCTAGTTCGATGCCGATTCCGGGCTGGCGTCTGGAAATTAGATTTTTGAAAAAGTTAACCATGTGATTGGGTCGCTGGTAATTGCTATTTTCTTTAACTTGTGCTTGGCCAGCCTGAGTCAGCATTTGGCTGTGGGAAACTTTGTTTCCACGCGGCGAGGGTGCTGACATCTCGCTATTGGGCAGTACCTAAACGGTGGCCACTTTGTGTGTTGCGCGATTGTCCGATTTTATCCTATCCAATCTACTTGAGATTGAGCATTCTGGTGTGAATGTCAACAAATTTCAACTTGGGTCGATCGACCCCCTGGCAAATTCTGCAAACAACCCACAGGAATTACCTAATAAATTACCTAATAGTTAAAACAAGGAGGCAGAAAGATGAAACGTAAATCTTGGCAATTATTTACTATTTTTGGGCTAGTGGGGCTACTGTTGTCTGCGTTGGTCAGTTGTGGCAAGCCTGCTGTTAATTCTCCGACCAAGAATTCGGCGACACTTGAGTTCTGGACTATGCAACTGCAACCTCAGTTTACGGAATATTTCAATCAGACGATCGCCAATTTTGAAAAGGAAAATCCGACCGTGAAGGTGCGCTGGGTCGATGTCCCTTGGTCGGCGATGGAAAGTAAGATTTTGGGGGCTGTTTCGGCTAAAACTGCCCCGGATGTGGTTAACCTCAATCCTGATTTTGCGTCGCTCTTGGCGGGCCGCAATGCTTGGCTGGATTTGGACTCGCGGATTTCGGACCAAGTGCGATCGACCTATCTCCCAAATATCTGGAAATCTGGTGTTCTCGACGGCAAGAGTTTTGGTATTCCTTGGTATCTCACAACTGGGGTAACAATTTATAATACGGACTTGTTGAAAAAAGCGGGAATTGCTAAGCCTCCTACTACTTATACTGAGTTGGCTCAAGTAGCAAAACAGGTGAAGCAGAAGACTGGTAAGTTTGCTTTTTTTGTGACTTTTGTACCGGAGGATTCGGCGGAGGTTTTGCAATCTTTGGTGCAGATGGGTGTCACTTTGGTTGATGCTCAAGGTAAGGCTGCTTTTAATAACGATAAAGGTAAGGCTGCTTTTGAGTATTGGGTAGATTTGTACAAGGGTGGATTTTTGCCCCAGGATGTTTTGGTGCAGGGCCATCGCCGAGCGATCGAGCTTTATCAATCTGGGGATACTGCTTTGTTGGCTTCTGGACCTCAATTTTTGAAGGCGATCGCCGAGAATGCTCCTAGTATAGGTGCTGTTTCGGCTGTGGCTCCTCAAATTACTGGTCCAAATGGTAAGAAGACTGTGGCGGTGATGAATTTGGTGGTGCCTCGCGACAGCAAGCGCCCTGACGATGCTGTCAAGTTTGCTTTGTTTTTGACTAATTCTCAGAATCAGTTGGCTTTTGCTAAGGCTGCTAATGTTTTGCCTTCTAATCTTGATGCTTTAAAGGACTCTTATTTTAAGAGTGTGCCGGCTGATGCTCCTACTGCTGATAAAGCTCGGATTGTCAGTGCTTCTGGGTTGGAAAAAGCTGAGTTGCTGATTCCGCCTCTCAAGGATGTTAAGAAGTTGCAAAAGGCGATTTATGACAATTTGCAAGCGGCTATGTTGGGCGAGAAGTCGGTAGAGCTGGCTGTGGCTGATGCCGCAACTGCTTGGGATCAAAGGTAGCAAATATATCCGTAGGGGCGAAGCATTCCGGCAGTATGTCTCTGCTTCTGACTAATAAATTATCTGCCGGAATGCTTCGCCCCTACAAAATTGGGATGCACGCGGATTTTTTTTGGCGATCGCCCCTTGCTTTTTTTTGTAGCTTGACGTATTATTTAATAATCGAAATCTGTGCGCGCATATATATAGCCTAAAGTTAATATCATACACTTCAGTATAGGACAAAAAATATCAACTATCAAGAACTTGGAAGAAGATAGGGGAATTTAAGAGTTTTTTACCGCAGAGGGCGCAGAGGACACAGAGGAGGAGAAGAGAGATATTTATCGTTTCGTCAGCCACAGATGATGGTCAGCTAACACTAATGAATTTAGGATGTTTTAGGTTGGGATGGGCGATCGCCAATCGCCTAATTTATTTTGGTTTTTCCTATTGCCATTTAGCGGGATTTGACATATCATATCATCATGGGAATCTGTGCCCGCATATAAGCTAGCTGTGCCTTAAGTTTGAAGATAATTTCCACCGCAGATGATGGCGGATGGAAGCAGATAGAAGACTGATATTTTTAGAGTTGGGTTGTTTGTAGTTGCAGAAAGTGACCTACTAGGTAAAGGGAACCGCAAAGGACTGTTAAGTTTTTGTCTGTTACAGCAGTGTCTAAGGCTGTGGTTAAGTCGGGGAAGGTTTGGCAGAGTGTTAATTCACGACAGATGTTTTGGGCGATGGTTGCTAATTCTGTTGGTGGTGTGGAATTTTGGTCGGGTACGGGTACTAGGTAAAGTCGATCGCCCTTTTTGAGTAATGCTGTTAATATATCATCGCAGTCTTTAGTGGCCAGAATGCCGATTACCCAGTTAATCGGTTGCTGATGATTAAATTTATCCACATATTCGCGCAACGCAATCGCCGCGGCTGGGTTGTGCGCGCCGTCGATTAATATTGTCTGGTTTTTCCAAGTTGTTTGTTGGAGTCTTCCTCGCCATTGAGTTTTGGCGATACCGTTGTCGATCGCTGTTTCGGAAATTTGCCATCCTTGGTTTTGCAGAGTTTGGATAGTTGCGATCGCCATTGCTGAATTCATCAGTTGAATATTTCCTAGCAATGGCAATTGATATCTTATTTTAACCCCATTTTGAGGTAACTGATATTCGGCTAATCCTTGTCCTAAATCTAGGGCTGGTTTTACCCAAGTTGCGGGACAGTCTAATTGTTGGATGCGTTTTTCTATGACTATTCTAGCCTCTTCTGGCAATTCTCCAATAATAGCCGGACAATTTGCTTTGAGAATTCCAGCTTTTTCCCCAGCAATATCGGCGACTGTAGGGCCAAGTATTTGCCAATGTTCGAGGCTAATGGATGTGATGACGCAGGCTAGGGGATTTTCGCAAACATTAGTCGCGTCTAGTCTTCCTCCCAATCCAGTTTCGATGATGGCGATGTCTGTTTTTTGTTCGGCGAAGTACAGCCAAGCTGCTGCGGTGATGATTTCAAATTGGGTGGGGGTTTCGGTGTTGTTTTGGGTGGTGGCTATTACTCGTTTGAGGTATGCTTGTAGTTCGGTTGGAGAAATTGGTTTTTGGTTGATGCAAATTCTTTCTGTCCAATCAATTAAGTGCGGGGATGTGTAGCGCCCGACTCGATATCCTGCTGCGGTTAATATTGAGGATAGGTAAGCGCAAACGGAACCTTTCCCATTTGTGCCGGCGACGTGGATGATGGGGAATTTTTTCTGGGGGTTTTCTAGTTTTTCGAGAAGGTGTTTGATTCTTTCGAGACCGAGGTGGATGCCGAAGTGTTGGTATGATTGGAGGATGGATTCTGCATTCATTGATTATTTCCCAGTCCACGTAGGTGGACTTAGTTTGTGTAGTAGCGATTTCAATCGCCGAGTTTTGTGAATATTATTTCTCTGTTTGCGGGTTGTGGTGGGTTGGATTTGGGTTTTCGTCTGGCTGGGTTTAATCCGGTTTGGGCTAATGAGTTCGATCGCACTATTTGGGATACCTATCAATTTAACCATACTGACACTCTGTTAGATCGCAGGGATATCCGAAAAATCAATTCTGATGAAGTTCCTGATTGTATCGGGATAATCGGTGGCCCTCCTTGTCAAAGTTGGAGTGCGGCTGGTGCTAAACGCGGGATTGATGACTGTCGCGGCCAGCTTTTTTGGGATTATATCAGAATTGTGCGCGACAAGCAGCCTTTGTTTTTCTTGGCTGAGAATGTCAGTGGGATTTTGGCTGCTAGAAACAGAGATGCTTTTACTTATATATTATCGCAATTTGAGGAAATTGGCTATCGAGTTTCTTTCAAGTTGTTGAATGCTAGAAGTTTTGGTGTGCCCCAAGACAGGCAAAGGGTGATTGTGGTTGGTTATCGGGAAGATTTGGGTTTTGGTTTTGAGTTTCCCGCACCGGGAAATGAGGTTTTGACTTTGCGAGATGCGATTGGTGATTTGGAGTCGATCGCACCTCTGGCTGTTCCAGGTAAGTTAGATAAGTATCACTCGCTAATTCCCAATCATGAATGTGCGGATTTGGGATTTTCGAGTATTTATATGTCGCGAAATCGAGTTAGAGGTTGGTCGGAACCTTCTTTTACAATTCAGGCTAGTGGCCGACACGCGCCTATCCATCCTCAAGCTAATAAAATGATTTTGATTGCGAAGGATCAACGCATTTTTGACCCAAATTCGCCTCGGCCTTACCGCCGACTTTCGGTGAGGGAATGTGCGAGAGTTCAGACTTTTCCCGATGATTTTATTTTTAAGTATAAGCAGATTGCTGATGGATACAAAATGGTAGGTAATGCTGTTCCGGTAAAATTGGCTAGAGTTTTGGCTAGTAAGATTTTTGAGGATATTGTCATTGGGAATCGGGCATTATCTTTATTATCTGTCATCTGATTTTTATCAACTCACCTAGGTTTTTAGGACGTTGGGAATTCCTAAAACCATCGCTTTTGTGGTCGCCCTAGCTGTAAAGCCGATCGAGCTTCAAGAAAGTTTGCAATAGCACGTTTGCTCCCTGAGTGCAATGTTCTGGGGATGTATATTCATCTTCTGCATGGCTGATGCCGCCGCGAGAAGCCACGAAAATCATCCCCATATCGGCAAACCGCCCGATTTCTTGAGCATCGTGTCCGGCCCTGCTGATTAAATATGTGGAACTCAATCCTAGTTCTTGGCAAACTTCGGCTATGGTATTTTGAATCTTTGGTGCTGCTAATGTCGGCAATACGTGCAGCATTTCGGTCATTTCAACTTCGGTTTTGGTGGCTAGTGCGATCGCCCTAAACTCTTCTTTCATTTTAACTAACAATTCTTCCAAATTAGTTTGAGATATATCCCGCAAGTCGATTTTAAAATCCACTTTTCCTGGTACAATATTTGTAGCATTCGGCGACACGTTTAAGTAACCAACCGTTGCTACTTGTTCCCCCGGTGTTTCAACTCCCAGCTTGTTGACTGCAAGTACCATTTGTGCAGCAGCCACCAGTGCATCTTTTCTGGCGTGCATCGGCGTTGAACCTGCATGATTGGGGCGGCCCGTTACCGTTACTGCGTAGCGGTACTGTCCGACAATGCCTTGAATTATGCCGATTTCATCCCCCGTAGTTTCCAAAACGCCTCCTTGTTCGACATGGAGTTCTACAAAAGCTGCTATTTCTTGGGGATGGCGTTTGGCCTGGGCAATTTTTGACCAATCTCCGCCAATTTGTGCTAAACAAGTTTCAATGGAAGTACCGTCGTCGCGCCGATAATATTCGGCATCCCTGACTGCATTCCCGGCCATCGCTTTGCACCCAATGACGCTGTTTTCTTCGTCGGTAAATACGATTGTCTCGATGGGGTGTTCCAAGCGCACGTTGTTTTCATGCAGTACCCGCACGACTTCAATCCCTGCTAAAACTCCCAAAACTCCGTCGTAATGACCGCCAACTGGAACTGTGTCAATGTGAGAACCCGTGGCTAGAGCTCCACCCTCGCCCTTTCCCGGATATCGACCGATAATGTTCCCCGCCACGTCAATCCGAACTGTCATCCCTGCTTCTACCATCCAAGACTCAACGAGTTGGCGGGCGAGTAAATCTTCTTTGGTAAAAGCTACTCTGCTGACTCCTCCTCCCGGCAATTTGCCGATTTGGGCTAGTTGGGCGATGCTGCGGTTGAGGCGGGTTCCGTTGACTGCAAGTGTTAATGTAAGTGTCATTTAAAGTTTTCCTATTGATTGATTTAACTAATTGTTGTATACTGTATTCAATATCATTGGAAGTGGTGAAAAAAAGTAGCCTGGTTTACCAAAATTACTAGACTTGACATTTAAACTGCTGTAGGCAAAATACAGCAGGTAAAGTAAGAGCGATCGCGACGATTTAACTGTACAAAAAAAGCACAATTTTCGATCGGGTGTATATGAGTCAAACAGCAATTGCAACTAAACGAGTGTTCATTTGCGGTTCGGCCCTTCGGGGTCAGCCGGACAACAGCAACCTCGGAGATGCTAAGTTTATTAGAGAAGCAAAAACTCGTCCGATTTACCGCCTGCATTCAGCAGAAAATGGCTGGCATCCTGCAATTTATGAAGTGGCCGCCGGAGGTGTATCAATTCCGGGGGAAGTGTACGAATTAACCTCGGATCAATTTGAACAGCTTGCAGTGGGGGAACCGCCACATATGTATCCATCGGATGTAGTTTTGGAGGACGGGGAAGTGTTGACAGCTTTCTTGTACCCGCAGGAATTGGTGGAGAAATACCAATGGGAGGATATTTCCGATCGAGGTGGGTGGGCAGCTTATAAAGCCAGCGCACCCAATTAATACCAATCCGGTGTAAGTATCGGTTTTATTTCTTAGTCCGCGTAGGCGGACTTCGTTTGTGTAGTAGCGGTTTCAACCGCCGAGTTTGTGATGTTGATGCCAGTGTCGGGCAATATCAATGCGGCGACAGACCCAAACATTGTCATGCTGCTGCACGTAATCCAAAAAACGCCCCAGGGCCGCCGCCCGCCCCGGCCTTCCCGCCAAACGGCAGTGCAGCCCCACACTCATCATTTTGGGCGCTGTCTCGCCCTCGGCGTAGAGTACGTCGAAAGCATCCCGCAGGTAAGCAAAAAATTGGTCGCCGGAATTAAACCCCTGATTGGTAGCAAACCTCATGTCGTTGTTGTCGAGGGTGTAGGGAATGACTAAGTGGGGTTTGTCGCCCTCGTACACCCAATAAGGTAAGTCATCGGCGTAGCTGTCGGAATCGTAGAGAAAACCGCCTTCCTCCACTACTAGCTTGCGAGTGTGGGGGCTCGTGCGCCCGGTATACCAGCCGAGGGGACGGCTGCCGGTCACTTGCGTATGGAGGGCGATCGCCCTTTGCAAATGCTCCCGTTCCGCCTCTTCCCCAAAATACTTATAATCTATCCAGCGGTAGCCGTGGCTGGCAATTTCCCAATCGGCTTCTAGCATTGCTGCTACTGCTTCGGGATGCCTTTCTAATGCCATCGCTACCCCGTAAACAGTCACCGGTATTCCCCTGGAAACAAACATCCGGTGCAGCCGCCAAAAACCCGCCCGACTGCCGTATTCGTAACAAGATTCCATGTTCATATGCCGCAGTCCCGATAAGGGGACGGCCCCGACAATTTCTGACAGAAACGTTTCTGAAGACGCATCTCCGTGCAGGATGCAAGTTTCTCCACCTTCTTCGTAATTGATCACAAATTGTACGGCTATGCGCGCTTGTTCTGGCCATTTAGGATCTGGCGGATTTTGCCCGTAACCGATTAATTCTCGCGGATAATTTGCTGGCATATAAGTTATTTGTTAGTGGTTATTTGTTAGTGGTTATTTGTTAGTGGTTATTTGTTAGTGGTTATTTGTTAGTGGTTATTTGTTAATAGTTAGTGATAATAACCAATTCCCAATGCCCGATGCCCAATGCGGCCGATGCCCGATGCCCTCTTTGACCGATGCCCCATTCCCAGTCTCAAATTATTGATGTTGTTCTATTTCCTGAATTTCTTTAATTACCCGCGCTTTGCTGGCGATTAAATGTTCTTTCATTGCTTCCCCAGCGGCGGCTGCATTTTGTTCGCTGACAGCTTGATAAATGCGGCGGTGTTCGCTGCGAATTTCCAATACTCCCGGATTGTATTCCATTGTGCGGAGCCGCACTAAAATCATTTTGTCAAATACCTGA
>RDXH01000089.1 GCA_004292745.1 Oscillatoriales cyanobacterium
TTGGGAGAATTCAAATTTATCCTGAATTTTCCCAACTCATTCACTTCAATCCCATACTTAGCAATCCGGTTGTTGACTTGTATATTGTCATAAGTGACCACACCTGCTAAATTCTTCAACTCAGAGACAGCCGGCCCTGAGAAAACCGCACTTTGCGGGCTGTCTTGTAAGGAATAATAGGGCTGAGTTCTGTACTGTATATTTCCAGCAAAACTCGAAACTCGATCGGCAGTAAACTGAGTTGATATGTTGTAATCTTTGAAAGTAGACCAATCACCGTTACCGACCTTGAGATAGTACGTCCCCGAATTGTAAAAATCGCCACCTGAGAAAGAAGTCTGTCCCTCCGTTCTCACGGAAGAACTAAGAGAAAGCCCTTTAGTGAAGATATGAGATCCAGGCTTACCGTCAGCTTTGATGATAGTTACATTTGGGGGCTCGGGAAATCCTGAAACAGGGTTGAGACTGGTCAAATTCCACCTTATATAACCAGGTTCATTTACCGTAAACTGATAATATTTATTGGGCTGATTCGAGTCAACCCGATCGCTATCCGAGAAATTAGTTGATACTTGTACAGTAGCCGCCGCGATCGAATTTCCACCTTTAGCAGCCCGTTCCTCCGGCGTAACTTTCCCTTCACCACTCCAAGTTTCAGGAGTCACCCACGGAGTCGGCCGATATACTTCCGGCTTCGTCTTCTTCGCCAAATCCACCGCCGCCAACGTATTCAAAAATCCAAAACCCGTCTCATCATCCCATCCAACCGGCCCCAAATCCCTCGCCGTAGACTTCAAAATCTCCATCACTTGACGATAGTTCAAAGCAGGATTTGCCGCCCAAACCAAAGAAGCCGCCCCCGCAACTTTAGCAGTCGCCACCGAAGTCCCCGCCATCGTCCCCAAATCATTTCCCGCAGTCGATAAAGCCGGATGTTCAGTCGTGCCGCCATCCGCCAAAATATCCAAACCGCGGCCATAACTAGAATAGTTCGATCGCCCGTTAATATCCCCAGCCCCAACAGTAAAAATAAACTAGAATAGTTCGATCGCCCGTTAATATCCCCAGCCCCAACAGTAAAAATATTGTCAAATTCCTGAGAAGCTTGACCCAAAACCGACATCACACCGCCGTCGTTACCCGCCGCCACTACCAGCATTACCCCATTTTGCCGCGCATATTCGATCGCACTTCTTTCTTGCGGAGTCAACTCATAGCGCGTCGTCACACTCCCGTCAGCATTCTTCTGAGTCAAATCCAAACTGAGATTGGCGATCGCATTTTTCTGTCCAGAAGCCTTCGCCGCATCCACAAACTCTACCAAAGAATCCGCCCATCTCCCAGAATCGATCGCCCTTCCCACCCACTTCGGCGCAGTCTTATTAATCGCGTCAATAATCCCCAACATAAAAGTACCGTGCTCGCTACCTTCCCCAGGCTTCAGCAACGGATTGTCATCCCCGCCCACATAATCGCGGCCCTTCTTGATATTCGCGTAATTCAAATAAGGACTATCCGCACTCACACCCGTATCAATCGACCCCAACAACGGCTGATCAACGAAAGGAAAATTTAGCAATTGACGGATTGCATTCGGATTACTAGGATTCGGCGCCTGGGGATCGACGGGAATCAAAGCGATCGGCAAAGTCTCAAACGCACCACCCGGATTATAAGGAGTTTGAGTGGCAATCCCATCATGGTACAGACCCAGCGGGTCGAAATCAATTAACGGTGGTAAATTATTGGTTGGTGCATCAGGGTCGATCGGGCAAACACCGCTATCAGCCAAGAAATTAGGTAAATGTAAATCAGGTAGCGACAAAGAACCGAATAACTGATGCAGCGGATTCAAATCATCCAGCCATCCCCCAACACCCGCACTCGGAGTCACAATTCTTTCCAACACATGACTGCGGGATTTTTTGCGGCCTTTGCGTTTCGGTGAATTTCCAAAACCTTGAGCCTCTTTGCGTTTTTTGCCACCCAAATTTAGCCAACCCATAATCTTTCTACCTTGATTAATATGAATTCGATCGCACGAACTCGATCGAATGCCTCCCGCATTCAACCAAAATCGTTACTTGACAAAAATCTGTAAGTAATAATCTGAAAATTTCTGTTTGTTTGAAAAACTACGCAAAGTTAACAAATTTTACGTATTGGCGATCGCTTCACATCTGCCGCGCTTTGCTAACGGTCTCGTTGGCGATCGCCCAATACTTTGTTAATGCTTAATTTTTCAGTTTTTCTTGCTTCTTCACCGTTATCCTATACCAAAAACCCTCTTTCGATTGTAAAGTTTGTGTAAAGTTTTTTGGGGCAACTTAAATTAGGACTGACTCCAAAACCTGGTTTTTACGAAAATATGGAATCGCAGCCTTTAAAATCGATAAAAAACCCGGTTTCCGGCCGCCAGCGCTACATTTCAAAAATAGTTAGAATTTGCCCTTGCTTTTTTTCTGATTGCTGATAATCTGAACCCAGAGGTGAAATTTGGAATGAGGTCTGAAGCCCTAGCAAATATCACCAAAGCTTCTTCAAAAACTACTCTCCCGTTTCCCTGTTTCTTTGAAACAGGGCCAATGTTTATTTGGAAACTTTAGGTTTTCAGGAAAATTTAGGGCGGCTCGAAATACTCAAAAATACAGTGGAGAAAACATAGAAATATAATAGGGCGATCGATTCAAGACAATTCAATAAAAACACCCACTTTGAGTGAAAATTCTTGTCCCCCTCTTCTTAAGGGGGCTAGGGGCGATCGAGTTTCGGCCTAAAACCCACTGTCTCTGTGCTCGATCCGAAAGTCTAGATCCCCCTAAATCCCCCTTAAGAAGGGGGACTTTGAGTGGATTATCTTCTTCTCCCGGATGTTTTGGGGGACTTTGTGAACACTCTTGTCCCCCCCTTCTTAAGGGGGGTTAGGGGGGATCGAGTTTCCGCCTAAAAACGAGTAATTTCTATTCAATTAAATCGAAACTTTCTGGGCCAAAGTAACAATATGCTATGGAACTAAAATCAGCGGTGCAGTGGATAGCTCATCCAGATGGTCATTGGATTCTTCGCAATCCCGAAGACATGACTTTCATGGAAGTTGACGACTTTGACAAACACGTAATCTTGCAACTAAGCAAACAACCCGTAACAAACACTCTCGCTGAATACAACATCGATTTAGAAGATGTGCAAAATCTCTTGAGAAGCTTAGCACAAACGGGAATGCTAGAAGGCACAAAAGCCCCGAAAGCCAAATTCAATCTCCTATCTTTCACAATTCCCCTAGTCAATCCCGATGTCTGGCTGTCGCAGCATATCGACAAATTGCGCTGGATTTGGACGTGGGAGTTTGGGTTTTTCCTGTGCGCTTTCATCGCATCTTCCGCAGCAGCCTGGTTTGGTTCCTCGGCGGAAGTTGTTGTCTCGCACCAGCAGTTGTGGACAGCCGGAAAAATTGAGACTATTATCACATTTGTGTTGCTGACAATCCTGGTAATATCTTTGCACGAACTCGGTCATGCTTTCACGCTCAAACATTACGGCGGTATTGTTAAAGAAATTGGATTGTTATTTATGTGTTTCATTCCTGGATGTTATACAGATACTAGCGACCAATACAGTTTAGTCAAGCGAAAACAGCGGGTTTTAGTCGTGGCAGCGGGAGTTTTGATTCAAGTAACAATTTGGGCGTTTGCTGTTTGGGTTTGGCTGTTTTCGCAGTCGAATCCTGTCTGTCATCAAATTAGTTATTTATTGATGGTGGCGGCTTTGCTGACTGTAGCAATTAATTTGAATCCCCTCAACCGATTTGATGGTTATTATTTGTTAGTGGCAGGAACTGGCATTAACAATCTGCGTCAAAAGTCGTTTGATTTTTATATGGATTTGTTGCGGAGGGAGGAGATTGAGGCAGAATCAAGTGATAGATTGGTTTTGGCAGCTTATGCGCCTTTGAGTATCATTTATACTGTTTTTGCTTTGAGTTATTTAATGTCCTTGCTGGGAAACTGGGTTTTGCGGGTTTGGAGTTTTTAACCGCAGATTAATCACGGGCGAGACGCCCGTACCACAAAATGTTGTTGATTTTTTTAGTTAGGGGTTTACTGATATGAATGTTTGTCAAAAGTTGGGAATTGTTGGCGGAAGTTTGAGTTTTGCGGTTGTTAGTCAATCTTTGTCAGTACAAGCTGCTACTCTTACTCAAACTTATACTGTGAATCTGGATTCGCAGCCGTTAAATAGCAGTACGAATGTGGTTTTGCCGAAGTTTAATTCGCTGTTGGGTACTCTGTTGAAGGCTTATGTTACGGTTAAGTCTACTGTTAATAATAGTGTCAGCATTACTCCTTTGACTGGAGATTTTACGGGGACGGCGGCGACTAATGCTAATATTTCTGTGAATATTCGGCTGTTGAAAACTGACCCGAATTTGACTTTGAGTGTTTTGGCTAGTCCGCCGGAAACGAAGATTGCTAGCGGTGGTACGGGAAGTGTTAGCGGTTCGGGTTCTGGTAGCGTGTCGAAAAGTTATGATTTGCCACAGTTTTTGAGTGCTTTAACTGGCTGCGATGGTGATACTTTTACTGCTGGTGTGGCGACAACTGGTTTAACTCAAATTCTGGGGATTCCGGCGAGAGGTAGTTTTGGCGGTAAGGTGTCGGCGGATATTGCTGCTAGTGTAACTTATGAGTATGAACCTGTGCCGGAACCGATGACGGTGGCTGGTACGTTTGTGGCGGCGGGAATGGGTTTATTGTGGAAGAAAAGACGAACAAAAAGATAAGAAGACTGGGCGGTTAAAATTACGTTATTTTCTTCAGTCTGCGGAGGCAGACTTTGTTCGTGTAGACGCGGTTTCAACCGCCGTCTGCATCTGTTTTGGGTAACTTCAAGCGATCGATAAATGCGATAATTAATCTCAGGGAAGATGCGATCTATCTCCTGAACCTTCTCCAGCCAGCCAGAATCGACTTTGCCTTCTTTAAGTTGCAAACTTCCAGGATTTTTGATGTTAAATGGATAAAGGTCAAAAATATTTTTACTGTCAACACTACCTGTGTAGGTTTTGCTGTCAGTCAATGCCCCGATGTTAAGTTCAGCCATGTGTACCCCTGAAAAATAGTTGCTGGAAAATGCTCTCAAATATATATCTGTGGGAACTTGAGGTTTTTATGCAAAATCCGGAAAATCGTTACATTAGTTTATATTGGCGTGGCCCGATCGCCCTTCCTCTACCATCTAAACCCAGTTAACAGAGGTGCTAATTTTCCTGAAAACTCTTGTGGGGTGGGCATCTTGCTCGCCCAAATTTGTTATGTAAATGCCACAAATCTTAGTTGCGCTTGGGTTTTGCAGAAACAGACTTACGCATTTACCCGAAGAAACCGGGTTTTTGGCGGAGTCTGTACACTGCGATCGAGTATTCTCGAAAAAATCCGGTTTCTGACCCAGGGCTATTTCATTCTCAAGAAAACGATAATTTTGTAGGGGTCGTGCCCCCGTGCCGACCCTCTTCATCGACATTTTGTCTGTGTTTGAGAGATCGGGCGGGCACTCTTGGCACCGCCCCTACAAGAGAATGAAATAGCCCTGGTTTCTGAACACTCCTGCGTCCAAGATTATAAAATTGAAAGTTGATCGGAGGTAAGTGCGATCGTGCCAGAATTATTTGATGCAGTTGAATTGTTAGTCACATTGCCGGAATCTAATTTACATATAGGTGTTAGAGGGGCAATTGTTGATTGTTATGATGATGGAAATTATGAGGTAGAATTTAGCGATCGCTATGGCGAAACTATAGCTTTATGTGTGCTATCATCGGAACAATTTTTGGTAGTTTGGCTGACGCAAGAAAGGCGTTGGTTATCTGGGAGATAGTGAGTTGTTGTCAGGGTGATAGTTTTTTTACAGTTTAGTTATATTGTCAAGAGCAATAATTAGTATTTTATTCGGATGAGGACTAAAATTAAATCTTAAAGTCCCCGTTGCGGAAAATATTTCAAACTTTAAGATAATATCTTGAGTTAAACTTGGTTCAATTATCATTGGATTATCAATAGCAAGTTGAAATTTATTTTGCTTTTCATCTCTTATATAAAAGTGACCGCTGTTATTGTTAACTAAATAGCTAATATTTCTGTCATTGACAATATTAACACTCAAATTTATTATTCCACAGTTGTGTTGAACATCATTAACCGTGATACTAATATCGCTAATTTTCAGTGTTTCCTTAATAACTCCATAGGTTACAGGATTAAAATCTAAAAGCTTGATGACTAACTTGTCTACAGTGGTATAAGGATTTAATTCATAGATTTTACGATCGCAAGCAGCTAAATTTTGTGCCATCTCCATCCGCAACCATGCTGAATTTTCAATAGCTGTTTGAGTCAGGTTTTTAAGTCTAGAATAAATTAAAATATCTGCTTTTTTAGAATAGCCTGTAAAATAACCTGCTTGTTCCAAGTAATCAATAACATTTTGGGACTTAAGGAAAGCAGTTCCATACTGTTCGTAATGCAATAAAATCCAATGCTCAAAGGCAATACTTGAAAAGGCAAGATTCACACCATATTTCTTCGCTTCTGAAAATGCTTGTTCGTGTTTGGTATAACCATCTTTATCAAAAACTGCCCAAACTTCGTCATAATTTTTTATTTCTTGTTTGGCGAGTTTGACCAGATTCATCGCATCTGTTTTAATAGATTCACCTTCTTTTTTTGCGGCTTTGATTTGGTCTTCTTCACTTGGATAAACTTTGACGGCATATTTCTCAAACACATCATCTTGTTGAGCAATCTCCTCAAAGTAAATTCGTTCTGTATTAGTTCCTTCACATACTATGTAGATGGACTGCTTTAACTGTTTTGATTTTCTTTTTGTTTGTCTACTCATCACCAAACATAAATTCAACTTCTTTAATATTAGGTTGACCGCCAAATTTACCTTGCATATACCATTGGTCAAAAGGTTCATCACCTTTTACCTTATCAAAGTCTTGGGCAGAAAAGAGTTGTGTTTCACCATATTTATTTTTTTCGGTAAACCAGATTTGATCTTTTCTGAACAATTCTCGATCGAGTAAAGTAGTTTCATGGCTAGCAAAAATTAGTTGGGCATTGCGGGGATTAGTTAACGGATGGTGAAATAACTTAATTAAAAACTTACACAGTCTAGGATGTAAACTATTATCTAATTCATCAATAACTAGAATATGACCTTCATTTAAAATAAATAAAATTAGAGTGCCAATAGTATAAAGTGTCATAGTTCCTATTGATTCTTCATGAAAAAATGAAAATTCACTTTCACCTGTGAACACACCATTTTTAAATGTTTTGTGAACTGCAAATACTTCATATTTATCACTCATTATTAAAATTTTAAGATCCTCTGGCATCTCTTCATCAAATTCATAAGTAATTGATTTTTCCTCAATATTAATTCTATCGATATGAGTATCGGCAATTTGGATGAGCTTACTTAATTTCTTTTTCAGTTTTTCATCTCCTTGTAATAATTGGTTAATATGACGTATTAATGATTTTTTTGTTTGATTATCATAGGCTGGGAAAAAAGCATAGGTTTTTAAGTATTCATAGATTTTTTGCATTTGTTCGTGTTCTTCACGAGCGACTTTTGATAGATAGGGATATTTAGTTAAAGCTTTATTTGAAAAAGATCGCTTGTCTTGAAAATAATCACCGCGTTTGACCTCATTTTTTGTACGAATGAATAAGTTAGATTTTCTTTTTTTAGGGTAAAAATCTAGCTGTTCGTGATGAACTTCTCGACTATCAAAAGCAATTTGATATTCATACATAATTCCTTCAATAATAAAACTAAGCTTAAAAATAGAAGGCTGGCTTAAGCGCGATTCATCTAACTTAAATGGTTCGTAATAAGGAATTTGATGATCGACATCAATATTGAGAGCCTGAATATAGGAAATAAGTCTATGTAAAGCCTTGAGAATATTTGACTTGCCAGAAGCATTTGCTCCATAGATCGCAGCAGAGTTAAGCAAGCGCAGTTTATTATCTTCGATCGGCACAAAAGTATTGTCATTCTTCCTGGTGGAAGAGTCGGCAATCATGCTTAATGTTTGCTCTTCTTTAATTGACCTAAAGTTACTGACTGAAAATTCAATTAACATAAAGTAACTCAACTTTTAATGCGATAGACTTAGCCAATATATGCAGATAAAATAGATAGAGAAATACCTCATAATTATAACTCTTGACGGACGTTACAAGATATTATAGAGGTGTATGAATTTTTGTAAACCGACTTGGCATGACGATCGCCAACCTTTGAGTGACTGTTATGCGCCTGTATGTCACAATAGAGGACTGTCATTAGAGTAAAGAATTTATTGTGAGTCCTACTGCCGAAGTCAGCAATAACCTGAATGCGGGTGCTCTGCCAACTGTTACCGCCCCCCGCCGCGCTGTTTTTCCCTTTACTGCCATTGTCGGCCAAGAGGAGATGAAACTAGCACTGCTGTTGAATGTCATCGATCCGAAAATTGGTGGGGTGATGATCATGGGCGATCGCGGTACTGGTAAATCTACCACAATCCGTGCCCTCGCCGACTTGCTGCCGGAAATTGAGGTGGTAGCAGACGATCCTTTTAACAGCCATCCCAGCGATCCAGATTTGATGAGTGATGAGGTGCGCGATTCCCTATGGGATAGCTCCGCTTCACGCACTTTAGCTCAAACTGACATTAAAATCGCTCGTAAAAAAGTCCAAATGGTAGATTTACCTTTGGGCGCGACGGAAGACCGAGTTTGCGGTACGATCGACATAGAAAAAGCTCTCTCCGAAGGAGTTAAAGCTTTTGAACCAGGTCTTTTAGCTAAAGCTAACCGTGGTATTCTTTACGTCGATGAAGTCAATTTGCTCGACGATCATTTAGTCGATGTTTTGCTTGACTCTGCCGCCAGCGGTTGGAATACAGTCGAACGAGAAGGTATTTCAATTCGCCACCCAGCTAAGTTTATTTTAATTGGTTCTGGCAATCCAGAAGAAGGAGAATTGCGGCCGCAGTTGCTCGATAGATTTGGGATGCACGCGGAAATTCGGACTGTCAAAGACCCGAATTTAAGAGTAGAAATTGTCGAACAGCGATCGAGTTTTGACCAAAATCCAGCGGAGTTTTTGTCTCAATATCAACACCAACAAGATGATATGCAACAGAAGTTGGTGGAAGCCCAAGAAAGGTTGAAGTCGGTAAAGCTCGATCGCGATTTGCGAGTGAAAATCTCCCAAGTTTGCGCGGAATTGGACGTAGACGGACTGCGAGGCGATTTGGTCACAAACCGGGCCGCCAAAGCTTTGACCGCCTTAGAATGCCGCACAGAGGTCACAGTGGACGATATTCGGCGGGTGATGACCCTATGTTTGCGCCACCGATTGCGGAAAGATCCACTAGAATCAATTGATTCGGGTTCTAAAGTGACCAAAGTGTTCGATCGAGTATTCGGCCTAGAAACCAACTGATAATCAAGACTTCAGCCCTAAAATTAGAACAACATCTTAGTCCGCGAAGGCGGACTTTGTTTGTGTAGCCCCGAATTATATTCGGTGGGGTCAATCGATTTTAGATTGTAGATTTTATATCAAATCCGTTGACATCGGAATTATTAATCTCTCTCTTCTCTTCCTTCGCGTCAAGAGCGCCTTCGTGGTTAAATCACCTGACGATACAACCGGAATTGATATTAGATTCCAGAATGCGACCCCACTGATAAATACGGGAGTTTATGATGAGGATATGGAAACACGAATTTTAGGATTAGATCCGGGCTTAGCCAACCTCGGCTACGGCGCAATTTCTTGTCACATAGTCCCCGGAAAACAAGATGAAAACATCGTTTCCCTGATTGACTGTGGCGTAATTCAAACAACACCAAAACAAGAAATGGGACAGCGCCTCAAAACAATTTACGAAGATTTGCACTCCGTAATAGAACAGGTAAAACCCGATGTAGCCATAGCCGAAAAACTCTTCTTTTACAAAATGGGAAATACCATACTTGTAGCCCAAGCGCGGGGAGTTTTGACCCTAGTATTAGCCCAGTGTGGAGTACCACTGTTCGAGTTTACCCCAGCCCAAATTAAAAAAGCCTTAACTGGGCGCGGGAATGCTGATAAATCGGAAGTGCAAGAAGCCGTAGCGCGGGAGTTAGAATTAGGTTATATTCCGAAACCGGATGATGCTGCTGATGCTTTAGCCGTAGCTTTAACAGGTTGGTTTGATGATGATATTTGTCCGAAAAAAATAGCATTACAAACTGCCAAAAGTTAATCTTATCTTCCTTCTGTACTGACTCTGACAGGAATTACCCACTTTTCAGACTAAATTCCTGACTAAGAAGTTATTGGGGAAATTTGCCTTCTCTAACTTCTAGGGAATAATCTTTCACAGCTTGAGTAATTGTCGATCGCAAATTGGCATAAGCTTTAGCAAAAGGCGGCTGTTTTTCGGAAAGTCCCAACAAATCGGAAGTAACTAAGACTTGACCGTCGCAGTATGGCCCTGCGCCGATACCAATTGTCGGAATAGTTAATTTTTGAGTAATTTGAGTGGCTAAGTCTGCGGGAATGTGTTCTAATACTACAGCAAAGGCACCTGCTTCTTGAAGTGCGATCGACTCTTGCAAAATCCTCTCTCCTGCTTCCACAGTTTTTCCCTGTTTTTTGTAGCCTAGTTGGTGTACAGACTGCGGGGTTAAACCGACGTGTCCCATCACCGGAATTCCGGCGGATGTCAGTTGCAAAATAGTTGCTATAATGGCTGGATACCCACCTTCTAATTTTACAGCTTGAGCGCCAGTTTCTTTCAAAACTCTCCCCGCTGAGTGCATGGCTTGCTGGACACTTTCTTGATAAGTTAAGAATGGCAAATCCACCACAATTAATGCTTGTTTAACACCGCGACGCACTGCTTTTGCGTGGTGCAGCATTTCATCGAGAGTTAGTGGCAGGGTTGTCTCATAGCCTAATATAGTCATGGCGAGGGAGTCGCCGACGAGGATGATGTCTACGCCTGCTTGATCTATGAGTTGGGCGATCGCATAATCATAGCCCGTCAGTGCGACAATTGACCGCCCTTGTTGTTTCCACTGAATTAATTGATGAGTAGTGACTGACATTTTAGTGCAATAATATAATATTATTTCTGGGTATTACTTATGATATCAAATCTTGGTTCGTTAACTCCTAGTTAACTCCTTGATTATTAGGAATCCCCCAGTTATTACCTAAATTTGGATTATTGATCGACATATAGGTGTCTAACATCTAAGTTGTAGATTTTTGGCGATCGCTACTATTTCATTCTTGGCGAATCTTAGATTTTTCACACACAATTCGGATCTGGGCGCTGACCAGGAGGTAATATAGGAGGACAAGGTTTGGGCTTTGAAGGACAGTTGTTTCTACTAATTATTGTTCCTTTTTTAGGAGATTTTTGGAGGTTAATTTTTGTATTTCGAGGCAGTTTTTCTTTTAATTTATCAAAATTTTTAACAACAGAAATACCCAACCCGTCAGAATAATTTTCGTTTGGATCTTTGGGAATAGTGTCACAGGTATCACGATCGTATTGTTTACCTATTTTGTAGGCTAATGCTGCCTGGATACCTACCACCTGACCCTGGGAATTAAATATAGGCCCGCCACTGACTCCCCTGACAATATTATTGGTGTAGTGCACATCATAACCCTCCTCTGGATCGGACCTAAGTTCACATATTTTTCCACGAGTAAACTGAGGGATTTTTTCGGGTTTTCCTGATGCTTCGCAAAAATTCAATCCAAAAGCATAAACTTCCTTATCAGGAATTGAGTTTGCTAGTGGAGCAATCCTATAGCTTTGACCAGGTTCAGCTTTGAACTCTACTACTGCTAGATCAATGTTTTTATCGATTGTTTTTATCCGATCGCTATAATCATTTGCACCCGCAATTCTATGTTTTTTACCATCTGTTTGAGTTTCCAATTCGTAAGGATCTTCAATCTCACCAGGTGGAGTGCCGACAACATGAGCTGCTGTGAGGACATAATAACTATCGCCACTTTGAGCAACAATTACCCCCGATCCATTCGAGCTTCCACTGATAAACACAGTTGTCTCTTTAGCTATTTTTTCTATTTGCTGTTCTCCTAAAACACTAGGGGAAATTGGATTCGTATCTGTAGTAGAATTCTGATTGTTTTTTACACTATCTCCAGCACAACTGACGACCATTATAATTATTAGTACAATAATTATCCATGTTTTTGATATTCGCTTCAGCCTATTATGTAACCACATAAATCATCATTTTTATGAACTCAATCGATAACAATCACTCTACCTTACCATCCTCTGCTATATTATGGATTTTTTCCACCAAATAACATTGATAGATGTATGTTGTTCCATCATCAGGATGAGTAATCTTCATTTCAATGGTAGGCTGATTAGGGGCAGTATGACTTGTAACTATCGGTTGGTTAGAGATAGGTTTTTTAGAAAGTCTTCGTGAAGCAGACTTAGCATCTTTTAAGTCACCAGTATTTCTTTTTTGGGGAAAATTACCAACAACCAATATTAAAATCAAACTTCCAAATAAAAACACAATTAAGATGATAATTTTGAATATAATATTATCATCTTTATCAGTACCTGAAGATTGACTTCCTGCTGTATTACCGGGTGACGGCGAAGGCGTAGAAGACCTAGAACCTGTAGAGGTATCCCCTCCTTTTGAAGCTTGAGGAGCTAGCTCGTTGTATGTTTCTATTGGAATTCCCCAAGCAAAGTATCTCATGAACTGTTCAATATCTGGCGAAGGCTTAGAATTGTCAGTAAATATGTAAGGGTTCGGAGCATTCGCGATTGGCGATTTTGGATACTTACCCTTACCGTTTATAGCTACTACTTTACCTGCGGATGTCAATACAGGTCCACCGCTAGATCCAGGGCTGGTATTATTATCATATCCAATTCTATAGCCTTCTACTAAAGTTTTGTTTTTCAAAAGCAACGATAAAGGAGCTACTAATCCCGGTACTATTTTAAACTTTGATTTACATGGATTAGACTCACATGGAAACCCAGCTACAAAAATTTTTTGCTCTGGCTTCAAAGTAGATGAATCTCCCTGTTCGGCTTCTTTATAGGAAATTGAACTACTAAACGACAACAGCCCTAAATCATTTCCCTTAAAGTCAGCTTCCTTGTACTGATATGCCTGATGAACTTCATTATCATCAGTTTTTATTTTATACTCTCCTTTTAAACCTTTTAAACCTTCGATGACGTGATTGTTAGTCAGCACTAGATAAACGTATTGCGAAGTAGCATTTTCACGTTTTTTTACTTTGACTATAAATCCTGACCCTCCTACTTCTTCCTCATTGTCTGGCAATACTTTAAAAACTTTGACTGTAATTTCCTTAGCTTTTTTGCTTACTGCTTCATCTGACAATAAGGCAGCCTTAGTTGTAGATGGTTTTGGGGATTGCGCTAAATTAATAGCCTGTGGCTGTAGAGCGATCGCAACACTACATACACAGGCTAGACTTATGGCTTTCATGAAATTCTGCTTCATTTATCCAAGTTCCATACAGTACAAATAACAAAAAATAGGGTGTTTGAACTTGGAATGTTCAACTCACAATTGGGTTTACCAAATTGACGGGCAACTTACAGACAATCGAGATAGAGGAAGCCTTCTACTTCTTCTACCTGCAAATATATTTAGCAGGCTTTTTTAAACCTTGCAACTGCTGCCGAACATTTACATATAGACGACATCCAGTGGCTGTTATGGGGATACCATCAAAGTCATTTCCAGCCAAGTTAACTAAATCTATTATTACTTCATCAGGTCTTCTTTTACCGTTTGGATCTAAGGTATAAACCAATCCCCTCTCCTTGCAACCACCCCCCTCAAAGTCTGTAACACAGATAATAGGATATGCGTCCTGCTTGCCGTGAGTTAAATAAAACGGATTTTGTGTGCGAAGGTGATTATTAAGTCTTTGGCTCACTTCACGGCAGCGTCTTTCAGGAGTATAGCCCACTGCCCCACCGAAATCAGAAGTCCATCTGATATAGGCTTTTAAACCTCGTGGACTTTCATAAAAAGTTGTCCAGACTCCTCCCGATTCTTTTTTACAAACAAAACTATACTCGGATTGAGTTTGGGTTTGAGCTTGAGTCAGCGTAGTGGGTAAAATAGCAGATGCTAATCCCACAACGGATGCTGTTACTAGAGATATGGATTGCCAATTTTTCATGTGTAGACCTAGCTCTTTAAAGTGCGAAATTCAAAAAACAGATTATTGATTAATGTAGCACAAACTATCTAGATCTGCAAACAGATTTAGCGCTAGCTTTCCCTTGCAAACGCAACCGAACATTAATATATAGACGACAATCTTTTCCAAAAAAAGGTTTCGGATCCAAATATGCAAAAACAGGAGGGCTTGCCACAAAGTCATTAGCACTTAGTTCTAGTAAGTCTTTTAAGGTTTGTTCGGGAGTGCGAATTCCTTGCGGGTCTAACGTATACACCAGGCCTTTGCATTCACGACCCTCAAAATCTGTCAAGCAGATTATAGGATACCGAGCTTGCGTACCATAAGTCAAGTAAAAAGATTTCTGAGTTTGGGCGTATAAGTCTAACCTATTACTAACTTCTCGACAGCGTTGTTCGCGAGTATAGCCCACGTTCCCACCAAAGTTAGAAGTCCATCGAATAAAGCTTCTGTCACCTCGTGGCGTTTGAGCTATGGTTGTCCATTCACCTCCAGATAGTCTACAAACAAAACGGTATTCCCCATCAGCACCAGCGGGGATGCTGGGTGTTATGGTAGATGCTATTCCAACGATAGCTACTGTAAGGACAAAAAAAATGCGACGAATGTTCATAAATTATATAACATCAAAATTAATGACTGAAATAATTGTTTGAGGATAGACATTCTGCCTGTTTGTAGCCCCTCCTAGGAGGTAAACACAGGAAAAATATACAAAACTAAGATTTGCAGGTTTCTGGTTAAGGATTACAGCGCTTACCAACAGGCAGAATAGGAGGACACTTGGGAGAATTTGATTCAGGGAGCAATTTTGGGCAGGATTGTGTTCTTTGGCAAAATTCTCCTATATTTATCAAGTTTGCTGATATTTCTATCCCTCCTTTTATAATTATTATACAAACTATCAATACTCTAATTACTATGCTTAATTTAGTAGGTTGATTACTCTGATCGGAGCTTGTATTACCTACTGGCGAATTTCGTCTCATCACATTCACCCCTCTACAACTACCTGTTTAGTTTTAAGTTGAATTCCTGACATTTCTATTGCCAACTTTTCTCATAATTACACTTCAATCTCATTCTTCGCACCGCTTACCAACAGGCAGAATTGGAGGGCATGGCTTTTTGTTTTTGCGACCAGAACCTGAGTTTGATGGAGATGAGTTTGATCGATTGGGCTGGGGATATTGCGGTTTACCTGGATCTGCTTTCGGAGGGTGTGGTACAAAAAGCAGCCCCAGCGTAAAAGCTAAGATCATAACCAGGGGTGCTGCGATCGCAAACCACAACCACATAGGCAGCTTGGATATTCCCCCTCCTACATTTTGAACCGATGGAACGGTAGGAGACCAACCAGGGGCTACTACCACGGTAGCGGTAAAACCTGCTGAATTTAAATCATTTAGCACCTTTTCTGCTGATTGATAGCGCCTTTGACAATTATGCTCCACCATCTTTTCCAAAATTTTCTTCAGCTTATCACTAGCATTGAATGAAGGAGGCCACAAAACCTTCCCTGTAGTAACATCTTTGAGTTTTTCAGGCTCCACTCCTGTCAAAGCTTCCAATGCAGTCATCCCCAAAGCATAAATATCACTAGAAGCTTGTGGATAGCCTTGAATCTGCTCCAGAGGTGCATAACCTTCTGTATAAATCTTCGTTCCAGGAGATGTGAGTTTAGCGACGTCCTGCTTAACTGCACCAAAATCTATCAAAAATATCTTGCCGTCCCGATTTCTCCTAATGAGATTTTCAGGTTTGATATCCCGGTGAATAGTTTTTTTACCATGAATAAATGTCAGAGAATTTAGCACATCCTCTAACAAGCTGGCAACTTTATCCTCATTAAGGGTCTTATCTTTCTGTAGCTCTTCACGAAGATTACATCCCTCTATGTACTCCTGGGCCAAGTACCACTCTTGAGCATCTGCCAAGTATGCTATGTACTGGGGTATCAAATGATTCTCAGTGTTTTTCGTTAAATCCTTTAAAACTTGTGCCTCACGCTCGAACAACTCTTTTGCCTTAAGAAAACTTGTAGGATCATTACTGACAAAACTGAAGCGTTTCAGAGCGCATCGTGAATGCGAATCATGACCATCTTCGGCTAAGTAAGTTTCACCAAAATTCCCCTGACCCAAAAATTTGATTATTTTAAAGCGTCCGCCACCTACCAGTTGACCTGTCGTTAGAGTTTGCCCTTGTACTAAAGTCATTTTACACTCCTCCAGAGAGCGCGCTCATCCTGAACAACCCACATAAGCTTTAATATTAATCCTTGAAGTGAAAGATGACAACTCCCTAGCCTATAAAATAATTTTCCGTCAGCCGACAGTGTAAAAAATTGATATTTGCATTGATCTGCGTTGTTCTGGGGTTACAAATCACAAAAAAAATACAATCGGACACTATTTAATTCCTACTTCCAGCCCAACCACCGCAACAAAGGCACAATTAAATAATGACTAACTCCCAAACAAAGCCCGATCGCACTTCCCAACAAACCAAAAAACGCCACAGCACCCCAAACTTCCCACAAGCCCAGTGTAGCGCTAGACGAGGCAAAACTCTCCAAGAAACTCCCAGGAAAAATGCTCAAAGCATTCAGAAACAAAAACACTCCAGTAGAACACACAGCCACCACCAAAGCGTGCACCAATTGGTGACTCCGCAAACCCATTCCGATAGTTAAAGTGGCGATCGCAAAAGCACCCAAAATAATCCCCTGCACCCCACTAGAAGCACTCGACTCCAACCAACACAAACCAGCTAACAAATAACCTTGAACACCCATC
>RDXH01000361.1 GCA_004292745.1 Oscillatoriales cyanobacterium
TGTTTTTGGGTAAGAAGCTTTCTTACCCTATCTTTTTTGAGGCGATTTGTCTAGAGTTATCTCCCTGTATGCTTTTCAGGCGACCTGTCACCCCGTCAGCTCTCCGCCAGAAAGAGTAGCCCCGCCCTCGCCAACTACAGTATCGTAGCCGTTAGCGGGACTTAAACAAATTTTAAGCCCAAACCAAGCCTAAACTCGCTTTATAAGCGGAGAATACGTCCCAATTTTGGTTCAACCATTTTACAAACCTAAAAGATATGGCTGTCCGAAATGCTTCGAGTGCCTGAGTAAAAGTGTTTAAAGGTTTGTTTGCCCATGTACGCCTTAATCCTCCTGTTAACCTATGCCAGAGAATGAAAGTGTAAGCACAAAATACCATAATGAAATGTCTTTTCAGACTTCTTTCATCTCTGACTTGATATTCATTTAACCCCAACCAGCCCTTGGCTTCCCGATAGAAAACTTCGACCCAATTTCTTTGTGAGTAAGTTTTTACTATCCACTTTTCTGTCGCTGTTGATAAGTCAACATTAGTCATCAAATAATCTATTTCGGTGGCGGTATCGAAAGTTTCTGCATTCATGACGATAGCCATTACTTTCTTACCCGTGCATTTTGATAATTCTACGAATTGAATTGCTACCCATACTGTTCTCGGTCGTTCTAAAGAGAGTTGAATTTTTGTGAAAGCCTCTACAGGTAAGCTTTTCGCTAAATTATCTACTCGAATCTCTTCTGTTTCATCTACTGTTTTTTGAATTATTACTTTGCGATTCTTGGCAAGTCCTCCGATATATTTTAGTTTTCGGTTTTCCAATTCTTGTAAAAAACTGGTGTTGTTACCATACCCTGCATCCATCAAGACTATTCCTGGTTTATAGCCTCTAGCTAAGGTTTGGTCGATTAAATTTATGGCTATTTCTGGCTTTTTCTTGAATGATGGGTCATCTTTTCCGGAGGGTAATGAGTCGGCTTTTTTATATAACTCAATATCTAATGGCAGGCTCTTTTTGCCATCATATAGATGACTGGTAACTACTACTACCCCATTGTCGGTTTTTCCGAGTTGTCCGATGTATTGTCTTCCTACACCCAGAGTAAACTTACCACTTTTTCTGTGTCCTGAATCATCTATTATTAGGCTGAATCCTCGACTAATCTTGGTTTGATTACATTGATTCATTACGTCTAAGCGACGTTGATTGAGTTCATTGAATGACCAAGGCGCTGTTGTTAAAAAATGATGTAATTTGTGGTAGGTTACTCCGACAGCGTTTTCTGCCATCTGCGACAGGTTTTTTCGTTCACTTTCTCCCAATAATCCTCCTAAATAGTTCCTAAACTCTCGTTTTTGGGCAAGATGACCAAAAATATCGTCAAATCTTTGACACCATCTATCGAAGCAGGGGGGCATCGCCGCAGGGGTTGTCTCTTTCATGGGTCATTTTTTAACGTTATATGCTTGCTCTGTAACTATTATAACCTATTTTTATCGTATTTTCTGTTTAAGTCCCGTTAGGTAATTCTAAGATAAATTCGTGGCATCTTGCGGCTTTAGCTGCGGCTTCCACTTGCTCTTGCGTAGCGCTAGCATTGCCAAATTTTATATTGTTGAGAATCGTGTCGTTAAACAAGTAAACATCTTGAAACACGATGCTACTATGTGATAGTAACGTATCGGTTTTTAGGTTTTTAATATTTACACCACCGATGAGAATCTCGCCATTACTAACATCCCAAAAACGAGCAATTAAGTTGCTAATAGTTGTTTTGCCCGATCCAGAAGGGCCGACAAGTGCTGTGGTGCTTCCCTGTTTTGCCGTGAAGCTGATGTTTTGCAGCACAGGTGCATCTTCATAGCTAAAAGAAACATTCTTAAACTCTATATCGAACTGTGCTAAAGTTTTGTCTTCTTTTGCTTCCAGAAGTGGCTGCACTTGTAGCAAGTTAGATATTCGATCGATCGCTTCATTTGCTTGTCGCTGATTGCGAGATAATTCGTCAATCTTTTGCAGGGGAATGTAAAATCGCAAGCCCAATACTAAAAACATGAGAAAAATTGGTACAGTCAATTGACCTTGCAAAAGTAAATAAGTTCCTGACAGCAGAATTGCAGCAAAACCTAATTCTAAAGCCGTATTAAATGCCACATCTGTCGGTGCTAACTTAGTGGCGAGATTGGTGTTGGCTTCCCGGTAGTTATTCACAGCCAGATCGAGCTTTTGAAATTGCATACCCGCGCGATCGAATCCCCGAATTGCCGCCATTCCATCGATATATTCCAGAATTTGTAAATTGCTCTGGATTTGCGATTTTGCCTGCAATTGAGTCAGTTGTTTGAGGCGGCTTTGACTCCAGTTATAAATCGAAACAGCCACCGGAATTCCTGCTACTGTAGCTAAAGCCATCCGCCAATCTATAAAGCATAAAAACAGAGCAATAAAAGCAGGTATGGCAATAGCATCAACCATCGTAGGAAGCGCATACATATAATCAACTTTCATCACGTCTGCGGTAACAACTGTGTTGATTTCGCTGGCGTTCATCTCTGAGAAAAACCCCATTGATAGTTTGCGAATGCGATCGCCTATCTCGTTTTGGATTCTGCCAGCAATGCGGGCTTGGATGCTGCTGTAAATACGGTATGCTTGGTAGCCAAAAATCGACTGTAACAGAATGCAAGCTGCTACACCAATTATCAAATACACAAATTTCAGAATATCAATATTTTCATCGAATAAATCTAGCAAAATTAAGTAAAGAAATACCGCAGGCGCGCTCGTGAATAATGCTGAGATTAATTTTAGTAGTGTTGCCAAAACTAGATCCGATTTATCTTGTTTTGTGCCTAGATTGTAGAGCTGTTTTACAAAGGAAATCATTGTTTATTTACCCGCGATTGTAACTATCATGTTAATACAGCACTTCCGGCTGCTATGAGGTACGCAGACAGTAGACCTCTTAGCAGCCGGAAGTGCTGTATTAACA
>RDXH01000090.1 GCA_004292745.1 Oscillatoriales cyanobacterium
CAAAACTCTCGAAAAATGACAATAGATACTTGTCCGCAGGCACGAGTCCGCGTTGGCTAGTTTTACAATTCCAGGACTTAGGCCACACCACCACAGACTGGGTAATGGTTCGACAGTGCGGGCGACGCAACGATCGCGCCTACCGCCACGGGGGGATTGCCGCTACATTCACACCATATATGGGCGCTGGGCGTAAGTCCTAAATTTATTATTGGGTTCCCATACCTATACCCCATAAAGTCATTTTTAGCAAGACCTGCTACCGGGAAATGCGTAGAATCTGTCAAATATCAATTAAAGCTGAAATGAGGAGCGATCGCACAAACCCGATTTTATCAAAAAACTGGATTTGTAGATAGGGCATTAATTTAATCAGTAGCCTACCCAATGGTCGATGATTGGGATGTGCTAGGAGATTTTATCTATTTGCCCGATCGCCCTAGAATGATACCTAACTGAACTGCAATTACTCCTAGTATGGCACTACCGGCCCAATAAAAAGTAGCGATGCTGTAAGAACGATCGCGCCACAAGATATTTGTCTCTAAACCGTAAGTAGAAAAAGTAGTATAAGCACCCAAAAAGCCCGTTGTTACCATTAACCGAACTTCTAGAGGAATCATCGCCCCTCGTTGAGATGCGAGGGTAATAAAAAATCCCATAGCCAAGCAACCAGTAATGTTAATCAAAAAAGTTGCGTAGGGAAAAGCAGTACCAAAACGGCTGGCAAACCATAATGTGATATAATACCGACTCAAAGCGCCTGCGACTGCACCGAAACTAATGGCGATGGGAACTCGGAAATTGGGGTCTTGTAGCATAAAACTAAATGATTTCTGACTGTTCGCTGTTGACAGTTAACTGCGGTGCCCTGAGCGGAGTCGAAGGGTTGACTGTTAACTGTTATAGCAATCGCCAAGACTGTTAAAGTTATTTAGTCATTGTACCCTTCGACTCCGCTCAGGGAACAATGACTAAAGCGCCTTGCCGACTCCCATAACTCTTACCAATTCCCAATTCCCAATTCCCAATAACTTCGGTGTGCTAAACCGTACCTGAGAATTGGCGGTATTCTACACATGAGCTTTCATTTTATAAATACTACAATGTAAACAAGCGATCGCCAGAATTGATTTGGGCGCTACACATACAAAATCAGCCTAAAGACTGTAGATTTTTTGCACAATGTTTGCTAAGGAGGAGAGAATTCCTATGACAGATCCAAATATGAACGAAGAAACAATCATAGATGTAACTCCCGAAACGACTGCGATCGTCAAAAAGGAGATGCCAAACGCTACAGAAGAAACGATCGCAGAAACTGCTGTATTATTTGAAGCGATTAAAAAACGCGCCGCAGCAGAGGTACAAGCAGCAGGCGATCTCACCCGTGAAGCTTACTTAAAAGCTGTGCAGAAAGCCCAGGTAGCCCTCGCCAAAAATAAGACCATCGCCAAAGAAAGAATGACAGATGCAGTGGGGCTGATTCAAAAAGAAGCAGAGAAAAATTGGCTGGTGGTTGATGCGATTAAAACTCGCGCGCAATCACAGGTGCAAGATGCAGGCGAAGTCAGTCGCGAGGCCTATTTGAAAGCGGTTCGCCAAGCGCGAGAATCGGTAGAACAAAATAAGTTGATCGAACGCGATCGCATTGAACAAGCTGTTGACCAAATTCAGAAACAAACTGAAAAAAATTGGCACGTTGTGGTTGGGGAAATTGAGTCGATCGGCAGTCGCTTGACGGATGCGTCCAAATCTGCATTCCAGGCGCTAACCAAGTTTTTTGATAAAAAGCATTAAACTCAAATTTGGCACCCTTTTAAGCAACAGGCAAGATCGCTGTTCGACAAAGATTGAATTTTCTTGTGTAACAGGCATCTTGCCTGTTCACAAAAGGTTTCGACATCAAGCGCTATAATCAGAAAGCTTTATTTTTAGTCCACAAACCCCCAACCATGAGAACTTACTACTGCGGCGAACTGCGAAGCGAACACATCGGAAAAACTGTAACCCTTTACGGATGGGTGGATCGCCGCCGCGATCATGGCGGGGTGATTTTTCTGGATTTGCGCGATCGATCGGGCTTATTGCAAATTGTCAGCGATCCCCAACGCACCCCCGATTCCTATCAAGCAGCAGATGCTTTGCGCAACGAATACGTAGTCAAAATTACCGGGCGAGTCACCAGCCGCCCCGCAGATTCCCTCAACCCGAAATTAGCTACTGGTGAGGTAGAAATTTATGCAGACGAAATTGAATTGTTGAATGCGGTGCGCAAACAGTTACCGTTTCAGGTAGCCACGGCGGAAAATGAAAGCGTGCGGGAAGATTTGCGCCTGAAATATCGCTATTTGGACTTGCGGCGCGATCGCATGAGTCGCAATTTACAGCTTCGCCACCAAGTAGTCAAAGCCATGCGCCGCCATCTCGAAGATGTGGAAGGTTTCATGGAAATTGAAACACCGATTTTAACTCGCGCCACTCCCGAAGGTGCCAGAGATTATTTAGTTCCCAGCCGCGTCAATCCCGGTGAATGGTATGCTTTGCCGCAGTCGCCGCAGTTGTTCAAACAATTGTTAATGGTGTCGGGTTTTGATAGATATTATCAGATTGCTCGCTGCTTCCGCGATGAAGATTTGCGCGCCGACAGACAGCCAGAATTTACACAATTGGACATGGAAATGAGTTTCATGTCTGTGGAAGAAGTGATCGAATTAAATGAAGGTTTAGTCTGCAATATTTTTCAAAGTGTGAAAGGCGTAGAATTGCCTTGTCCTTTCCCGCGTTTGACTTACGCCGAAGCAATGGATCGCTACGGTAGCGACAAACCCGATACTCGCTTCGGTATGGAATTAGTCGATGTTTCCGATTTGATGAAAGATTCGGGATTTAAGGTATTTTCCGGTGCAATTGCTGCGGGCGGAATTGTGAAAATTTTGCCGATTCCGGGCGGGAATGATGCGATTTCTAACGTGCGAATTAAACCGGGTGGCGATTTGTTCAAGGAAGCCAGCGAAGCCGGTGCGAAGGGATTAGCTTATATCCGGGTGCGGGAGAATGGCGAAATTGATACGATCGGCGCAATTAAGGATAATTTGACTGAAGCACAAAAACAGGAATTGCTCGATCGCACGGGGGCGAAACCAGGTCATTTGTTGTTATTTGCAGCCGCTGATGCAATAACTGTCAATAAGACTTTAGATAGATTGCGTTTGTTTGTCGGTAACGAATTGGGATTTATTGACAAAGACAAGATGAATTTGCTGTGGGTGACTGATTTCCCAATGTTTGAATGGAACGCCGATGAGAAGCGTTTGGAAGCATTACATCACCCGTTTACTGCACCGCATCCCGACGATATTGCCGATTTGAAAACAGCGAGAGCTCAAGCTTACGATTTGGTATTAAACGGTACAGAAATCGGTGGCGGTTCTCTGCGGATTTATCAGCGGGAAGTTCAGGAAAAGGTGTTTGAGGCGATCGGCTTATCCACTGAGGAAGCTTACAATAAGTTCGGCTTTTTGTTGGATGCGTTTGAGTACGGAACCCCTCCCCACGGCGGAATTGCTTACGGTTTGGATCGGTTGGTGATGCTGTTGGCTGGCGAGGAGTCGATTCGCGACGTCATGGCTTTTCCGAAGACGCAGCAAGCCGGGTGTTTGTTGACAAATGCGCCGTCTGGTGTGGATGAGAAGCAGTTGAAGGAGTTGCAAGTGCGATCGACTTATGTAGCCAAAACATAGGTATGTGAAACAGCTTCAATGAATAGTGGATGGGTGGCGAGAAACCGGGTTTTTTCCAGAATACTTCGCCACACCTCCCAGAAACTGCGCAAAACCCGGTTTCTTAGATTTGTGGGTTATCAGAAACCGGGTTTTTTCCGAGAATACTTGGTTGTCATCAAACTAAAAACGCTATAATTATCATAATCAAAAATAGGTAAAAACGATGTCAACAGTTTATCGTTTAAAAGCCAGTGAACTCGATATTAATTTTTTAGAACAAATCAAAGCGACTTTTGGGAATAAAGAGATTGAAATAATTGTTTCTGAGTGTGATGAAACTGAATATCTTTTGCAATCAGAAGTCAACAAGCATAAACTTTTGCAAGCTATTGAAAATGTTAAAGAGCGAGAAAATTTAGTTGAAGTTAACTTACAGAATTTGCAATGAGCAGAAGAATTGTTTTTGAATCCTCTGCTTTTGCAGATTTTAATGAATGGGCAAAATTAGACAAAAAGATTTATCGCAAAATTGTAGAATTAATTAAAGATATAGACCGATCGCCCTTTGAAGGATTGGGTAAACCTGAACCTCTGAAATACGAGTTAAGTGGTTTTTGGTCTAGGCGTATTGATAACGAACATCGTTTAGTTTACCAAGTCACGGAGGTCGAAATTGCGATCGTGGCTTGTAAGTATCATTACACTGATTTATGAAACACATTGATAATTTAACCATCCATCGGTTCCGAGGCCTGCGAGATTTGAACTTGCAGGGCTTGGGCCAGATTAACATTTTGGTTGGTGCAAACAACTCAGGCAAAACCAGCGTTTTAGAGGCGATATCAACCTATTGTCGGCCCTTAGATCCCCTGGAATGGCTAAACACATCGTGGCGGCGAGAAATCAAATCCTCTCGTAAACCCCAGCTAGATGCCCTTAGATGGCTGTTTCCTCAAAACAGTGAAGTTTCTCATATCCATGTCTACGAAGGAGAAACTTATGTTTCCAGTAATGGCGCTTTTCCTGTCACAGAATTGAGAGCAATTTACCGGGAATTTGAAGGATTTTCCGAGTTTACAGATAAAGAAAATAGCTCAGAATCTCAACTAGAAATTGATGACATAGAATTTGATAATATTCTCCGAGGTGCTGAGTTAGAACTCAAAGTAGCAACAACTTTTGGTCATGAAGAATTATCAGTAAGTTTTGAAATCTGGGAAAATCAGCGTTTTATTAACCGAAAAAATCGTTCAACTGCTGTACTGCCAATTGATACAGTAACACCATTCTCTCACCGTATAGAACAGTTACAAGTTAGCTTACTATCAGAAGCTATTTTTCTAGGTATTAAGCCCCAAGTCATAAAATTACTTCAACTGATGGATTCAGAAATTACTGATTTAGTAATTTTGTCGCCAACCGGCAAACGTCCTAGTCTATATATAGACCACAAGCGTGTAGGTATTTCACCGCTAAGTGCTTTCGGTGATGGAGTTCGGCGTTTGCTATTTATTGCTTTAACGCTGGCAAAAGTTCAAGGTGGAGTTTTACTGATTGACGAAATAGAAACAGCAATTCATACTGAAGCACTTAGCAGTTCCTTTGCTTGGATTGTGCAGTGGTGTCAGCGATTCGACGTGCAGTTATTTGCAACTACTCATAGTTTAGAAACAGTTGATGCGATGTTGGATGCTAGCGATTCAGACACTGATTTAGTTCTTTACCGTTTAGAGAAACAAGAGTCACAAACTAAAGCAGTTAGAATTGAACGGGAAAGATTGCAAAGATTGCGGGAGGATTTGGGTCAGGAGGTGCGCGTATGAAATACGCCATTATTGGAGTAGAAGGGCCGCATGACCAAGCTTTTGTCGGTAAGGTTCTCAAGCTTTTGGGATTTAAAGATTTTCGGGAGAAGTTGAAAGGATTAAAGTCAGATTTAGACCCCTTTTGGCGCAAATTTATTCCTGTTTATCCCAAAAAAGGAAACTTGTACAAACGCCTTGATATGCCTTCTATTCTGTTTAATGATACTATCTCAGTCGCAATTTATGCAGGTGAAGGAAGCAACCTTGTTACTAACTTAGATGATATTTTGTCTGCAAATCCTGAGTATCAAACAAACTTGTCGGCATTTGGCATAGTTGCTGATTGTGACAAGCCAAATCCCGATCGCATTGTCAAACCATACGCTAGCAAATTCGGAAGTTATTTTCCTAATTTTCCCGATCGCGCTGGTGTTGTAAATACCAATAGCCCGCGTACAGGAATTTATGTTTTGCCAGATAACGTTTCCCAAGGTGTGCTTGATACTTTACTGTGCAGTTGCGGAGAGATAGCTTATCCCGCGTATATGGAAAAAGCTAGTTCGTATCTAGATGGATTTTCTGAGGAAGAGAGGAAAACTTTAAAATGGAAAAATTGCGATCGCGAAAAAGCTTTAGTTGCTACTGTTGTCAGTGTTCTCAAACCGGGGAAGACTAATACAACAAGTATTGCTGATAATAATTGGGTCAGCGAACAGACGCAGCAGCAGGTTCCGGCTTTGGCAAATTTTATTGAATTTTTGAGCCAACTTTTGGAAGTGAGTTAAGAAACAAGATCTAATCCGGTAGATTGTAGGCAATATCTGTAAGGACACAGCATTGCTGTGTCCCTACCGGGGAAATTTTGAAAAGTTTGATCGCCCTCCACAATCATTCTTACCAATAACGAGTTAAAATCCGAATCACCTCACCCGCTAGAGGCGATGGTAAAGGCGGACTCCACTCTCCAGCTTGTGCAAAACCCAAAACGTGCAGCAGATTAACAATGCTCTCTACCCCTTTGGGAACGCCACACAACAACAAACGAATCGGTTTTTTGCCTTGAGGTACATCAGGAATTTCTTCCCGGAGCAGTTCAGGAACGGACTTTGGCTGTGATATCATAGGGTTTCCTCCTGAATATGGGAGTTAAAGCCCCCACCGAACGATTACGACTCTGAGCGGTGGGGGTTTTGTTTTTGACTGTTTACACGGTATCACACCGAGTGTCACAATGCAAGAGGTGTACAAAGAAAGTACGATCGATCTATGAAGTAAATTCCCAGTTGCCTAACTTGCCAGCAAAAAACCTAAAACGAGTCACCAGCTACGTTCCTCCAAACGCCTACAACGTCTTGGAAGATTGGGCCAAGGAAGAAGACCGGACAGTCAGCAATCTCGTAAGTCGGATTGTCTCTCAGGCTGTAGATGCTTACTTGACTAAAAAGACTACAAAAGATGAACCCACCAGCGATTAACCTTTGACCTCTACGCTGATGAGTCATTCTCAACTGCCAACCTGTCGGGCCGTTTATTTTGTGTTGGAGTGGGGTTTTGTTTTTCCTCTAACCCGAAACCCGATCCACAGGCTCAAATTCACCAACCTGTTTTTGACCAAAAGAATGGGTACAAGCCCCGTCCTTCTAGGACGGCTTTAATTTCTTGCTGATTCTATCAGAGAGTTATATTATAATAGAGTAAGTAAAGTGCCAGCAAAAATGAAAGCAAGGTATCGCTACAGATTCTATCCAACCGACCAGCAAAAACAGAGCCTAGCTCAGTTGTTTGGCTGTGTTCGAGTAGTCTGGAACGATGCGCTTGCACTGTGCAAACAGTCCGAAAAGAAGCCCAAATCAGCAGAGCTTCAAAAAGTAGTCATCACTCAAGCAAAGCAGACTGAAGAAAGAGCATGGTTAGGCGAAGTTTCATGTGTTCCTTTGCAGCAATCCGTAGCGGATTTGGAGACAGCATTTAAGAACTTTTTCGATTCTTGTAAAGGAAAAAGAAAAGGACGAAAAGTAGGCTACCCCAAGTTCAAGAAAAGGACTAGCAGTCAATCAGCACGGTTTAGAATAGGTGGTTTTTATCTGAAAGGAGATGAGGTTTATTTAGCAAAGATCGGCAATGTTAAACCAATTTGGTCTAGGGAGTTACCGTCAGCACCTAGCTCTGTAACGGTCATCAAAGACTGTGCAAACCGTTATTTTATAAGCTTTGTTGTAGAAATTGAACCTATTCAACAAGATGCCAAAAACCCAAGCATCGGGATTGATTTGGGTATCAAAACTTTTGCGGTGATGAGTGATGGCGAGCGAGCGGAAAGTCCTAACTACAAAGCTCTCGATCGAAAAATTCGCAAACTTCAGAAAAAGTTAGCGCGTCAACCTAAAGACTCAAAACGCAGGTATAAAACCCGCATTCAAATTGCTAAGCTACACAATCAGATTGCCGACACCCGTAAAGATTTTCTACACAAATTGTCCACCAAGGTTGTGAGTGAAAACCAAACCATTGTCTTGGAAGATTTAAATGTGTCAGGAATGGTCAAAAACCGCAAGCTTGCTAGAGCAATAAGTCTGCAAGGATGGCGTGAATTTAGGGTTTTGTGTGAAGCTAAATGTGATAAGTTTGGGCGTGAATTTAGGGTAATTAGTCGGTGGGAGCCAACAAGTCAAATCTGCTCAGATTGTGGGTTTAAGTGGGGGAAATTAGACCTTTCGATTCGAGAACTAATTTGCCTAAATTGTGGCACACATCAAGACAGAGACGAGAACGCAGCCAAGAATATACAGAAGTCGGGATTGGGCATAGCCACGACTCTAAACGGACGCAGAGACAGAGTAAGACTACTCCGGTAGCATCAGTCGGTGAAGCGTCAAGAATCACCGCACTTGTGACGGGCGGTGAGTATGTCAACAGATGTCATAGCTAAAACCAAAACACTTAAAGTAATCCCTAAAACCGCATAACTCGGCAATGAAAAAACAGTTACTTTCAACAAATAAGGCAATTCTCCCCCTTTCCAGTTCCACCGCTTTCCCAGAAACACCAACAACCCAGCATGAATCACCGCAGTTTGCACCAAAATACAGCCAACTCCCAATAACCAAACAGACATTCTCTTGCCAGAAAAAACACAATTTTTAATCTGAAAACATAAATCGTTCAGCAAAAAAACCACCGCCGGTGCTAACATCACCGAACTGGTTGGCTGAGAATAGTTAATCGCAATACTCAAACAAGAAACCAACACCATTTCAGCTAAATCAATATTTTTTGACCAAGCATTGCGAGGGTGCATCTCAATTTTGTGAGGGCGAAGCATGACCGCAGACAATTTATTAGTGAGAACTAGAGATTTACTGCGGTCATGCTTCGCCCCTACGAATATATTTGCAAAGATGGGATGCACCCCAGTTCCAGATTGTTTTCTGTAAAAATACCAACTCACTAAACCAACCAACACCAGAATAATTAAATCCGAAAATAGCTTAGCTAGAAATGGACTATCGGGGAAAAATCTCGGCCCCACCACCCTTAAATCGATGCGACTCATCGAAATATAAGGATTATTGGATGGATCGTTTAACCATAGTGGAAATCCACGAATAGCATCCTGTAGAAACCCTGTTAAGGAATTACCCGATATTGCCAAACCGAACAATGCTAGAATAATTGCCGTAATTATTGATACCAAAACTAGATAAAATCGCTTTTTGATGATAAAATAAGGAATAAATAACACAACTAAAGTTGGTTTAAACAGGGCAATTCCTAATAAAATTCCTGCGGCTAAATCCCGATTATTTCGAGCTAAAATAAACATCCACAACAGCAGCATAGCAATAAAAGTTGCCACATTGCCAACTTGCAAATCGAAGACGAAACCGTAGAGAAATGCCACTGATATACTGCAAATAGTCCTGAAAGCTCGTGACTGCGACTCTAACAGGATATTCGCTCCCCATAAAACAAAACCTGTGGCGATAAGATGCAGCACAGTCCAGATTGTGAATGCAGTCTTCATCGGAAAGTAACCCAGAAACCAGATCGGAGGAATGATATTAGGTGGATAAACAAAAGATGGAATCAGCCCACACACCTTTGTGATTCGACAAAAACCTTGGTTAAACACTTCGACATTAAAAGGACTCAAGTGCTCGTGGGCTAATTTACTTGCTACATAAAACCACTTGAAATCCCAGTAAGGAGGGTCTGGTCGATTGGTCAAATCGTAAACTAACCAAATTGTATAACACAGGAATCTGGTGACAGCTAATATAATGACAGCTTGGAAAATCCAGCTAACGATAGGTCGAGAACAAAACTGACTAAACTTTTGGAGAGTGGGAGCTTTTAAAAATAAAGAATTTTGCCATGCTGTTTGGTCGGGGTCTAATCGCCAATTATATTTGAGAAACCAAGCAACTGTAATGATAATAACTAAATTCCACCATCCCAAGCTAATCATAGGAATTGACCTCCTATTTTAGGGTAACTTGTTTTTCCCCAAATAGCTGGTATTGCAACAATGTTTTACAATTAAATCCGTCCTTTTAGGAAGGGGGTTTCCACCCATTTTTACGATCGGATTGATGACGAAAGAAGATAGCTGTATGGTTGGCATCGTCCATACAGCTATCTTCTAGGCTATTGCTGTTAGTTCAACACCTTAGACAGCGATCGACATACTCATTTCATGACTGATTCTATCTAGCATCCGCTTCGCTTGACTGACATCCTCGTCGCTACCTGTCACCAGAATGATGAACTTGCCTGCTTGGATTTGAGTCTCGTACTTCAGTACCTCGTGCTTCGGGATTCCCAATCCTCCCAAGGCACCCGCCAGCCCTCCTACAGCAGCAGCACCAGCCCCGCCAACCAGCGTTCCTTCCAACCAACCCGCCAACACTCCAGCAATCGGGCCTGCAATGATGAGTGGGGTCATTCCGGGAATAAACAGGACTCCAGCCCCTGCTAAAATGCCAAATAAACCTCCTACGAAGCTACCCCAATAACCACCTCCTATCGCTCCAGCTTTGGCTGTATCTTTCCAGGTGAGAAATCCGCGCATCAGTGTCAATCAACTCCCCACTAGGTTGCTTTAATCGTTTAATCCTGTCTTACTTCTCCGTATTTCCCGCAGCAGTTGTTGCGTCTAGTCTCGTGCAAATTGCTTTCAAAGTTGCTTCTTGAGCTTCTTCTAGGGTAGCCATTGCGAATAAGATTGCTGTAGTGGCATAGTCCTCAGCTTTATCCGCTCGATGTTCGAGTTTCTTGACTTCCCGACTCGCTTTCCATTCCTCGACGTTCGACTTCACCTCAGATTCTTTTTCGTCAAATTGAGTTTTAAGCTTGGCCCGATACTCATCAAATTCTTGTTTCTTAGCTTCTAGATTTGTCTTCATTTCGTCGATTTTCGCTTGAAGCTCAGCTTGAGTGTTTTTAGTCGCAGATTCCACGCTTTCTTTTAACGATTTCGCCCTGTTTTCAACGGCTTCTAAATTGTCATGAAGTTGTTGAGTGAAGTTGTCAATTGTCGTACTCATGATGTTTTCTCTACTATGTAGAGTTTAGGGGAATTGTTGATTGTCTTATTAAATTGCTTTCCAGTCATCAAACTCTTTGTTGTTAATTACCTCATCTACTCGATGGGTGAAATATCAAATAACTATTTGATACATTAATTATTTCACAAGCTGTTTTTTTCACCATCTATCTTAGGTTTAAGATTAGAATATCTTGAGAGGTAGAGCGTCCCTAATTTTTCACAACATAAAGGCGTTATAGCGTTCCCGCGATGAGCAATCGGAAATCTTCTTTAATCCCGAAACTAAAAGCGAATTATGAACATTTATGCCACCCTATTCACTCAGTAGCTATTTGGGGTTTTTCTCTACCAAATTGCCACAGCAAGAGCGCACCCAAGCCGAATAGATTGACTAGGCAAACTACTAACCCTCCGAAAAATGGAATTAGTGTCAGAACTGTCAAGATTGCCAAACCTATCAAGAACTGCTGCTGTAACGATATGGAGTATCTCTCATAATATTGAACAAAGATGAAGAACCTGTGAAGAATCTATGAATTAGTTGGCTATTAATCTGCATCCCATTCCGAACTGAATATTCCCAGAATCGAGCGCAACAAGGCATCGCAGTCACCTTGTCCTTGAAACGTCATCTTGAAAGAAATTTGTTTACTCATAATTGCCTCCAGTATTTTGATTTTGATATTTCTGGCGATCGCTCTCCCTCACGATGCAAACTCATAGTTAATCTCTGTAATTCTTCCTTTAAAATAGAGCCTAGTGCCTTCTGGATGCTCCCATCCCACCTCGCCTTCTAAGGGAATCAGCATCCTATTCTGAACTGAATATTCCCAGAATCGACCGCACCAAGGCATCGCAGTCACCTTGTCGCGATAACGAGCCTGGGCCCGAATAGTAGCGATCGCCCCTTCAGCATTAAAAGTAAACACCAGGGACACAGTTGTAGTACCATCCGTCAGAGTGCCGCGTGCTGAGGTATCATCGATCGCCTCCCAGAGTACACCCTGACTGGGTAATAATGCAGTGGGATACCAAGTAGCCTCAGCAAAGAACCGCAATAATTCACCTTGGTTTAATTCAGGCGTACCGTGCATTTTTGCAACGGTGAAAAGACCGAGTAATGATGCGTGTAAGTTGCCTTCTCCTAACAGGTATGTATCATGGACAAAGGCATTAACTCCAGGAGCCATCTGGATGCGTGCATCCCAATCAAAACCCGGACGTTGAGCGATCGCAATTTGAGTGGCGGTAAACGGCATCCACTTATCTTCCGTTTCACTCAAATTGAACTGTCCCTGCTGAGAGAGTTTAACCGCAGCCACGATGGGTTGTCCGTCCTTAATTACTGTCCGAAAAAATCGCTGTACGGGGGCTGGTAAGCCTTCAATTTCTTTTTGGTCATAGATTGGGGGCTTAATTGTCCGCCGTCCATTGGTTAATTTGGCTCGTAGGCGATCGGTATCTGACTGCCAGCGATAGCTCCCATAAATGGCAACAATTCCCAAGCTGACTACGATGAAAACACCAATAATTGCAATCCAATTAATCCACATGATACTTACCTATGTTTGTTAATTTAGAATTTGATACATTGTGACGATCGTAATGATTATTACAATAGTTGTATAGATTAAAAACGTATACTTGGATAGCCAATTAGGAAGATAAATCGCAAAATTGTCCTGTCTTGAATTTGAATATTTGCGTGCAATCAGAGTTAAGGGGCAGACGAATCTAAAGGTTAGTAAAATTACACCTTCTAGAGATACAAATCCATAACCAATCCAGAGCCAGAGATCGAGTTTATTGGCGATCGCGGCATAAAGCATATAGAAAATCACCAAATTGAAGAATACCCAGATGGCAGTGTGAATGATTTTAATCAGAGTCAATTTGGTTTCACTTTTCATAAGACTTCATCCTCAAAAATGAAAAGCCCATGGAGTATTTTTCATAATATTGAACAAAGATGAATAACCTGTGAAGAAGGTATCGATTAGGTAGCTACTACAGAACTTACGCAAAAAACCCGGTTTCTTGGAAAAATCGTCGCTCTATCCGAGAGATATTGATGCAGAAACCGGGTTTTTGACCCCCTCGTGAGTCCAGGACTATACTAAAATTTCACGCGACTGTAAAACACTCGTTTCACATTCTCCGCCGCCGTAACGTAGAACAAGACGATCGCCCCCAGCACCAACACAAAACTCAACGGCAACGGTTGAAATCCGAACAGGGTTCCTAAAGGTGTCCAGGGCATGAAGATCGTCACTCCTACGGTAGCCAGTGTTGCCATCAACAAGTATTTTCCGGGTTTACTGTCGAAAATAGATTTGCGGGTACGAACGACTAGCACCACCATCGAAGCAGAGATTACAGACTCCAAAAACCAGCCTGTTCTAAACTGTTGTGGTTGAGCGTGCAGCAGCAGCAACGCCCCAAACGTCAGGTAATCAAAGATGGAACTCAACAAACCAAACACGATCATGAAGTTGCGGATAAACTTGATATCCATCCGGCGAGGTTTGCTGACTAACTCCTTGTCTACGCGATCGGTGGCGATCGTCAATTCTGGAAAATCCGTTAAGAGGTTGGTCAGCAAAATCTGACTAGGTAGCAGTGGCAAAAAGGGTAGAAATAGAGAAATTCCCGCCATGCTAAACATATTCCCAAAATTGGCACTCGTTGCCATAAATACATATTTTAAAGTGTTAGCAAATGTCACCCGTCCTTCCTTGACACCTTCGATCAGGACATTCAAATCCTTTTCCATCAACACAATATCAGCCGCTTCTTTGGCAACATCAACTGCACTCTCGACTGAGATGCCGACATCAGCAGCATGAAGCGCAGAAGCATCATTAATGCCATCTCCCAGATATCCAACTACATTCCCCGCTTTTTTGAGAGCGATAATAATCCGCTCTTTTTGGTTCGGCTCTACCTCAGCAAAAACATTTGTATCTTGTACTCGGTGCATTAAGGCTTCATCACTGAGCTTTTCGAGTTCCGAGCCGGTCATTGCCTTTGGTTCAGGCAGTCCTATCTGCTGAATAATACTCATTGCCACTGCCTTGCTATCTCCGGTAATCATCTTCGGAGTGATTCCCAGCAGTTCCAACTCTTTTATGGTGTCAGCGATGCCCGCTTTTGGCGGATCGAAGAGCGCAAGGTAGCCCAGAAATGTCATGTTTGTTTCATCATCTTTGCTGAAGGAATCTCGCTCGAAATCTCGATAAGCCACACCCAAGGCTCTAAATCCTTTACTGCCCAAATCTTCCGCTTGTTGGTGCAGTTTTTGTCGTCCGTCTGCAATGTCGATGGTTTTCCCTTCGGCAGTTTCAACGGTTGAGCAAACATCCAGAATATTTTTCAGTGCGCCTTTAGTAACAATTAGATTCCTACTATCTTTTTTGAACAGGATGCTGAGACGTTTGCGGTTAAAATCATAGGCTACTTCATCTAATTTTTGATAGGTAGAAATGTCGAAGGTTTTGTATTCGCGAATCGCTGTATCTATCGGATTTACATAACCAGACTCAGAGATAGCATTCAAATAAGCGTAAAGTAAAACGCGATCGCTCTCTTTCCCCTCGACATCAACCGCAGAGTGAATTTTCACCTCTCCTTCCGTGAGCGTACCCGTCTTATCGGTGCAAAACACATTCATACTGCCAAAGTTTTCGATCGCGGGTAAATGCTTCACGATCACCCGCTTTTTCGCCATTGTCGCAGCACCGCGAGCCAAGTTAACACTGACGATCGCAGGTAGCAGTTGAGGGGTCAAACCCACAGCCAGCGCTAGGGAAAACATAAAAGATTCCAGCACAGGGCGATGCAGGTAGACATTGGTGGCAAAAATGAGAGCTACCAAAACTAGGGTTACTTCCATCAAAAAGTAGCCAAACTTGCTCAGCCCATGTTCAAATTCCGTTTCAGGAGGTCTCAGTTTCAAGCGTTGCGATACTTTGCCAAATTCAGTTTCTTTTCCAGTATGAACAACTACTGCTTTCGCAGTTCCACTAATAACATTAGTTCCCATATAGAGGGAGTTGGTGCGTTTATTTAGTCCAGTTGCCGCTGGCAATACACCATTTTGTTGGTCAACTGGATAGGTTTCTCCTGTTAGTGCTGCTTCATTCACTGATAAATCTTTTGACTCTAAAACTAGACAGTCGCCGGGAATAGTTTTACCTGCCCCAAGCACTACAATATCGCCAGGAATAACTTCCTCATTAGGGATTTCTTGAGATTGACCATCCCTCAACACAGTTGCTTTAACTTGCACTAAAGCTAATAATTTTTCGACTGCATTCGATGCTCCTCGCTCTTGCCAAAATCCTAACAGCCCACTAATCAGGACGATCGCTATGATAATAATCGCATCTGCCGCATCTTTGAGAAAAATCGAGAGCACCGCCGCCAAAATCAGAATCAAGATAATCGGACTTTTGAACTGATTGAGCAACATCATGAATGCGCTCGATTTGTGTATTTGTTTGAGGCTGTTTGCGCCGTACTGGCTCAGGCGTTGTTGCGCATCAGCATGGCTTAATCCTGCTGCTGTAGAGTGCGTCTGTTGAAGCACTGTATCCGTGGATAAGCTCCAAAATGTAGACTGTTGATTCATTTTTTGATACCTGAGTTTTCATTAAATAAATATGCTATTATCTAGATATAATTTGTGGATATTAACATTAACTAATTAGGGTAATCCCACGCCCGCTTGCCCCCGTTCGGGGGGATTTAACGGGGGGATTACGGGAGCATCCCGATTTTGCATAGGCGAAGCATGACCGCAGAAAATTTATTAGTGATAACGAGAGATTTACAGCGGTCATGCTTCGCCCCTACGAATATCTATAAGTCTGTAGGAATTATTGAGACATGCTATAGATTTAAAAGGAGTAAAAAGTGCTATCAGTCGGAGAAAAAAATTAGATTTGTCTGTGGAGTTTATGTCCGCTTACCTAGTTATTGCATTTTGGATGCCATCAAACCAACAAGCACAATTAGACCTAATGCTCTCCGAAAGTAATTAACGCCTTGGAATAATTCTTCCCAAGCCCAAGTAAACAAGGAACCAAAAGCTAGTAGTTCCAACCCTAAATTAATTTTTGCCGTGGTAAAGATGAGCTTTAATAAACTAGCTATAATCCAGACAATTAGTGGTAAATTTGGTGGTTGAGCGATCGTAATTTTGCCTTCGCTGTCCCGGAATGTTCGATCGAATAACGTATTTTCCATGAAATATCCCTCTTTTTTTAACGTTTATACCAGCACAAATAGGCTCAGTATCATTGCTCTACCGTCCCCTTAGCAGTGGCCCTGTCAAGGTGTTTTTGATTTAGGCACTTTTTCCTAAATTTTTAACGGTATCGCTATTATGGTTTCATAATTCGGATTGATTGCCATCCATCTTTAGACCCAAATTTTGGGTAAGGTAGATATCTCCTCGATCCCAAATCTGGGTTAGCAGCCCCCTCGATTCTGGGGATAAAGAAACTCCAAGGGCGATCGGTTTAATAATCCAGGATGCAAAAAACCCGGTTTCTTCCAAAAATCGTCGTTTTTTTCGACAAATATTCACGTAGAAACCGGGTTTTTGACTCCCCATGCGTCCAGGACTGTTTAAATCGCTTTCAAAATTTGATCGTCTACTGAAAAATCAATCTCCGCTTTGTCTCTTCCCGAAACTAAATAATCATTCTGAAAAGAATCTTTTAACCCAGAAACTAGGTCAAATTCTGGCTGCCAGTTAAGCTCGGTAACAGCTTTGTTCACTGAGGCAAAAAAGTGCTGTAATCGCATGGGGAAAGCTTTCTTTTTGCCGAAGTCAAATTGTTTTGGATCGTAGTGTACAATCTTAATAGCATCCGCTGATTTGCCGGCGGCTAAAATGCAGGCGCGGGCTAAGCCATCAAAGGTGACAAATCGATCGCCCGAAACGTTGTAAATTTGCCCGATCGCCCTTTGATTCCCCAAAACCGCCGCCATCGCCCTAGCCAAGTCCTGACAGTGCCCTAGCTGCGTGAAGTGCATTCCGTTACCGGGAATCGGAATCGGGCGATCGCGCGCAATGCGATCGAAAAACCAAGCCTCCAAATCGTTATAATTTTGGGGCCCATAAATGTAAGTCGGGCGAATCGAAGTCCAAGGTAAACCAGACTCGGCCAAGTAAGTTTCGGTTTCACATTTACCCAAATGACGGCTTTTCGGATCGGTAGCGTCCCCTTCGATATGAGGCATTCGATCGGATTTCAAATAAACCCCCGCAGAGCTCATATAAACAAAGTGCTGCACCCTGCCTTTAAATATTTCAGCTAAAGGCTTTGTATCGCTCAGTTCGCGGCCGTTATTGTCAAAAACGACATCAAACTCAAGAGTCGATAATTGTTCTTTCAGTGCATCGACATTAGTGCGATCGCCCTGAATTTGCTGCACTCCTGAAACTGGTACTGGCTTATTGCCACGATTAAACAGTACCACCTCATGCCCTTGTGCTGCTAAAATCTTAGTCAGATAAACCCCGACAAATCGAGTACCGCCCATCATTAAAATTCGCATTATTTTCCAGACTCCTTACAGTTAGTGTCAACATCTTACAATAAAATTACTGCTTAGCTTTACTCAAAAATTCCTATGCAAGTTCCACGACTACATCCCGAAACCATCGAAGAAGTCAAACAAAGAGCAGACATAGTAGATGTCATTTCCGGTCGCGTCGTCTTGCGAAAACGAGGCAAAGAATTCGTAGGTTTGTGTCCATTTCACGACGAAAAATCTCCCAGTTTTACCGTCAACCAAGCCAAGCAAATGTACTATTGTTTCGGCTGTGGCGCTGGCGGAAATGCCTTTAAGTTTCTCATGGAATTAGAGAAACGCTCTTTTAGCGAAGTAGTATTAGACTTAGCTAAAACCTATCAAGTACAAGTCAAAACAGTCGAACCAGAACATCGACAAGAATTACAGCGCCAAATTTCTCTGCGAGAACAACTCTATGAAATTTCCGCCCTCACCGCCAAGTTTTACGAACACGCTTTAAGACAACCCCAAGGACAAGAAACCCTAGCTTATCTCAAATCTAATCGCCAGCTTAGTGAAGAAACAATCCAACAATTTCAGTTAGGTTATGCACCCCAAGGTTGGGAAACACTCTACAGCTATTTAGTAGAACAAAAGCACTATCCAGCCCAGTTAGTAGAACAAGCAGGATTAATTGTACCACGCAAATCAGGAGGTAGTGGCTATTACGACCGCTTCCGCCATCGCGTGATGATTCCCATTCGCGACACCCAAGGTAGAGTCATCGGTTTTGGTGGCAGAAGTCTCGGCGACGAACAACCAAAATATCTCAATTCTCCCGAAACAGAACTATTCGACAAAGGCAAAACTTTATTTGCCCTAGATACAGCTAAAATAGCCATTAGCAAAGCAGATGCCGCCGTCGTCGTAGAGGGGTACTTTGATGCGATCGCCCTTCATGCAGCGGGCATTGGCAACGCCGTCGCCTCCCTCGGTACAGCCCTCAGCCTAGATCAAGTGCGGCAGTTATTACGCTACACAGACTCCAAACAAATTATCCTCAATTTCGATGCCGACAAAGCCGGAAATCAAGCAGCAGAAAGGGCGATTGGAGAAATAGAAAAACTCGCCTATCAAGGAGAAGTACAACTGCGAGTTCTCAACATTCCCGATGGTAAAGATGCCGATGAATTCCTCAAAACTTACTCTCCTGAACAATATCTGGAATTGCTAAAAATAGCTCCTCTATGGCTGGACTGGCAACTACAACAAATGCTGATCAATCAAGATTTGAAACAAGCAGATACTTACCAGCAAATTACTAAAAAAATCATTAAATTATTAACCAATATCACTGACGACAATCAACTCACACATTACCTACAAAAATGCGCGGAGATTCTCAGTAAGGGAGATTATCGACTGACCAAAATGCTAGCAGATAACTTGTTGAATCAAGTAATCAACGATTGGGGTAAGAGGCTGAGTCAAGACGAATCATTGACAATGCCATTGTTAATTAGAAAGAAGCTGAAGCCAAACAAACAATACAAGAAACAGACTACCACTAGCGAAAAAAAACACTCCACGGAAAGCTTTGCCGCCGTAGCCCGGACTCTTTTGGAAGAAGCAGAAGGGCAATTATTGCAGATATACTTGCACTGTCCCGAATACCGCCAAGATGTTCGAGAATCCATAGAAGCTAGAGAAGTCCAGTTTAGCCTTTCTCACCACAGATTTTTATGGCATCAGATTTTGAATGCAGAAATTTTGCACAAAATCTCTTTACAAATAGCGCCGTCTGAGTTAATATTAAGGTTGCAAGATAGCTTAATCGAATATCCCAATCAACTCAATCAAATTTCCCATTTATTTCACCTAACTGAGTTGTCCGAAAAAAATGTTTATCGCGCACCTTTAGTAATTCGTTCGGCTCTGGCGTGCATCGAGCAAATTATCAGCATGAAGCGCCGTCGCATTGCACTGAATAGGTGGGAAAATACGAATGTGGCGAGTCATTGTGAAGAAGCTGTAGAATATCACCAACAATTCCTCGCTGAACAAGAATGGATAGAGGAATTGGAGCGGTTGCGTCAAGTCAATTTTTACGATTTAATATCCGTACCTTGGAGTGGCAATTTTTAGATTCCACTCCGAGGTAGTGATATCGTTTTCGCTGGGATCGGTATTGTTTAAACACTCAGCAGTCAACAGTCATCTGGCTCATGCAACCTGAATTGATATTATCCTTCACTCTCGCGTGGCGCGGATTTCCTGCGTGTAGAAGTGGTTTCAACTGCTGGGGACATAACTAGCGAGCTAGTTATGTCCATAGTGGCAAATTTCAGCACTTGATTAAAAGCTAAACCCCGTATTTTTAGCTCCCAACGAATACCTTTTGCTTTCATCCGTTTGGCTTTTCGCATATCTACATCCGTAACTTGTTGATGCAACAGTAAATATTTCATTGCTGCTATAGCTTCAACTTTTCTGGGATAGGCAATATAAGTGATAAATCCACCTTCCCAGTGATTGGCGTTACGGATGCTGCTGATAGTAGCAACTCTCGGACTAAAGCGGTTCCAGTAAAAGTCGCTATATCCAACTGATTGTGTTTTAACTTGGAGTTTGTTTGGCATTTGACTTAACTCCTTGAACCTTTTTTGTGGGGTTAGCAATACCACTGCGGTGCTGCTATTCATAATTATAGCAAATTATTTAGTGAGTTTCAAATTCTCTTAAATAAAATTTGCATTCAGCCAAAACTCCATCGGTGTTCCCGCCTGTCCATTTCGGTTTCTCTCTGGCTAGTTTATGGTTTGTTTAAACGCAAACCGATAATTACTACATCTCTTTCTACTCCATCAAGTTCGGCGACTTGTGGTAGATGTCCCCAAGTCTGAAATCCGAATTTATTGAACAATTTTAAGCTTGGTTGATTGTGGGCAAAAATTATGCCGATTAAGGTTTTAATTCCTAATTCTGGACAGCGCCAAATTGCGTGTTGGAGTAATTTTTGTCCGACTCCGCAGCATTGGCGATCGGCTGCGATGTAAATGCTCACTTCTGCTGTATGCTGATAGGCGGCGCGCCCGTAAAAACGCTGCAAGCTCAGCCAGCCAATGATATTTTGTTCTGATTCCATTACCCAAATTGGTAAGGAATCAGGGGAGTGTTCTCTGTACCAAGCCAGCCGACTTTCGACGGAGATTGGTTCTAAATCTGCTGTAGCCGATCGCCCTGGTATGGCTGCATTGTATATTTGAACTATTGCTGGTAAGTCGCTTTCACTTGCGTCGCGGATTTTCATGAATTATTGTAATGCTAAACGCGGACTCGATTTTATGCTTGAATTTCAGTTATTGACTCGTTCACTTCTTCGTCTTTAATATCAAAATTAATTCGTTCATAAATCTCTCTGAGTGGCATTTGGAATTCTACTGATTCCAGGGTTAATACCGATTCCTCTGAGTCATACTCTGTTAATACCCATTTGCCATTAGAGTTTTTGGCGAATTGCTCAATGTGATATCTATACTGTTCAATTAAAATGTATTCCTGAAATTCAGGAATTGAGCGATAGGCGAGAAATTTGCCGCCGCGATCGTAATCTTTGGTTGAATTGGATAAAACCTCGACGATTATCAAAGAATTTGTAACAATTGTTTTGTTACTTCCTTGATATTTTGGTTCTCCTTGAATGACCATGATATCGGGATAGACGTAGCGGCGAGTTAGGGGTATCCACAGGCGCACATCATTGATAAATGTCTCGTAATCTTGACCATTCACAGTCGAGGGGAATTTTTTGTAAAAGTTCCCAGCAATTTTGTTGTGGTTTGCGGTTCCGCCTGTCATTGGTACTATCTCTCCATCATGGTATTCACTTTTGTCGATCGCACTTTCTTCTAATGCCAGATATTCCTCCGGCGTGTAGTACCGTTTTTCGGTTGGTGGTTGCTTGGCGATTGCTGGTTTTTCTTGGGTTTGCATAGTCGTGCCCTTCTGCTCTGAAGTGATTTTATGATAACAGCGATCGCACGAGAACTCAGAAACCGGGTTTCTTAGTAAAATCTCGGTAAGGATGCCAAAATTATCGCAGAAACCCGGTTTCTTGGCTGAGGCTGAGGCGCGATCGCGCGGGAAGTCAGAAACCGGGTTTCTTAGTAAAATCTCGGTGAGGATGCCAAAATTATCGCAGAAACCAGATTTCTGTGAGTGCAAAATAACGTATCATAAATTTAGATCCTACTTAAAGTTGATTGATTTTTCATGCAGTTTGAATGGGACGAAGCAAAGAGATCGGAAAATATTGCCAAACATCGGATTGATTTTGCAGATGTTTCTGAGATGTTCGATCTTCCTATGCTAACTGAGCTCGATCCGCGTACTGACTATGGGGAGGATCGTTGGATTGGGATCGGGTTTTTGCAAAACGGAGTCGCGGTTGTTGTCTGGACAGAAAGGCAGGATGATATAATTAGAATCATATCAGCACGAAAGGCCAACCGATATGAGCGTCAACGATTTGAGCAATATCTCTCGTACTAATTGGGCGGCGTTAGAGGCGATGAATGATGAGGATATTGATTACTCTGATATTCCACCTTTGACGGATGAATTTTTTGAGAATGCTACCCTAAGAATACCAGCCGCCCAAGCTCGTAATTTGATTCAGTTAGATGCTGAGGTGATAGCATGGTTTCGAGAGCAAAGTGCCGAGTACAAAACTACGATTAATTCGGTGTTGCGACGCTATATTGAGAGTAGTGGTAAACAGGCAGTTTAATCGCGTGGGATTTGAGAAACCGGGTTTCTTGCCTAAATCTCGGTGATGATGCAAGAATTCTCCCAGAAACCCGGTTTCTTGGATCAGGCGCGCGGGGACTCAGAAACCGGGTTTCTTCGTAAAATCTCGGTAAGGATGCCAAAATTATCGCAGAAACCCGGTTTCTAGGAGGTCATATTTTCAAACAATATAGGTTCAATTCGCTTCAATACTTCCCTAACTAAATCTTCTGGACATTCACCAATCAAACTTGCTTGCCTTGAGCGATAATCTAAGGAACGCAGTTGATCTGCCATAATTACACCTGTCACCAATTCACCTTCTGGAATGGGAACATAAAACGGATTTTTGCGTTGTGTTGTACTAATCGGACAGACAAACACAAACCCCATTTTTTGGTTAAATTTAGTTTGACTCACAACCAGTGCAGGTCGAGTTCCCATTTGTTCGTGCCCTGCTTGAGGATCGAAATTGAGGCGAATGAAATGACCTCGTTCGGGGATATAGTTTACCAAAATTCTTCTCCTTCTGGTTTTCCCCAAGAGATTTCTTCGCCCGGTTCTATTTCGCCTGCTAATAATTCATCTAGGGTATATTTGGAAACTTTCTGATTTACAGGTTCTATGACCATTTTTCCATTTTCTATACTGCAAATTACCGAATCATCTGCTTTTAGATTTAACAATTTTACAATATAGTCTGGTATTGGCAAAGCTAAGGAATTACCCAAGTTGCT
>RDXH01000367.1 GCA_004292745.1 Oscillatoriales cyanobacterium
GCAACTAGAACCAGTGAGTATGCCAACATCAAGCAAAGATGGCTAGTAATAGAAAGTGAAATCAGAAAGCAAGCAGATCTTAAAAAAATAGTCAAGAGAGTAGAGAAACAGTTAGAATCAGCAAAAGCCACACTGCGTAAGCTATCTACACAAAATTTTGCTTGTATTGCCGATGCAGAAATTGCAATAAAAAAGTTATCAGACTCATGGAAGTATCACCAAATAACAGAAATTAAATCCCAAGAAAAGCCAGTTAAAAAGACAAAAATAAAGCTCAAAGAATCGAGGGAAACACAGACAACAGTCTATCAAGTAACGGGTGAAATAGAACCCCGAAATTCAGCAATCGAAGCGGAAAAACTCAAAGCTGGGAGATTTATATTAGCCACAAATATCTTAGATACTAAAGCAGTGAGTAATGAGAGAGGTATTATCGGAATACAAAGCGCAGCAAAGTAATGAGAGAGGATTTAGATTTATCAAAGATCCTTTATTTTTTACTTCGAGTGTATTCGTGAAAAAGCCGCGGAGCGAGTTGAAGCAATCGGAATGATAATGGGACTGTGTTTATTAGTATATAACCTGGCACAAAGGAAATTGAGACAACAATTATCAGCTACCAACGGGCAAGTTAAAAATCAGGTAAAGAAATTGACCGATAAGCCGACAATGCGCTGGATATTTCAGATGTTTCAGGCGGTACATTTAGTGAGTATAAATGGAGCGAAGCAGGTCAGTAATTTAACCGAAGAGCGTCAAGATATCTTGCGGCATTTAGGAGAGTATTGCTGTCAATACTATTTAATGTTTTCAAGTGAATAACGATCGAGCGCGAGGTGTAGATATTCGTGAATAATTTTCATTAATTAGTCAAGATAATTTGCTCTTGGCATAAATTGTCTTGATTAAAAACAATAATTGACCGCGATAAAAAGCAATGTGAATATGTGAGAAAAAGTCAATTATTTTAACTTACTTAATTTAGCTGAATTTAACAAGCTTCTGTGACGCTAATACTGCATAATTTCAGCCCAAAAGCGTTTGGATTCCAAGTTTTCACAACTGATAAAAAAACCGACCCACATCTGCGGAATGTGGGGGCCCCGATCGATCGCCCTTTCGCTTCATTAAACCTCTGGGCCGCCACCATTTCAGCAATACACTGCCCCAAACCTACTTTCAAATCTCCTTTTTTAGCTTCCACCATCACAATTACCGGGGCCTCAACGTCTAGTTGTTCCGGGGAACGGCTGATGATAAAATCGCAAACTCCTGTCAGTCCAACAGCCACATCAACATTGAATTCCTCACCCGAAAACACGCTGATTTGTTGGTTGAGAATCCTCCGAACTTCCAGCAAGACAGGGTTGATAATGGCTTCAGAACGGGCTTTTTCGGTGCTGGTGGCGATCGCCAGCGCCAGTCGCGACAGCTCTCCGCCCGAAGCCACCTTGGCCAGGGCGCGCGGCGTGCTGCCGGCGTGTCCGGCCACGCGTAACTCCACGTCTTCGAGCCCATAGGCCTGGGGTTCGGCCTGCGGCAGCAGCGCCACCACC
>RDXH01000091.1 GCA_004292745.1 Oscillatoriales cyanobacterium
CAAGATGAAATGGAGGCACTTGTTAAAAATATAGGTGGTGGACGAGTTAATTTCTATCGACACCCAGAACAAGATATTGGGCAAACTGCTATCTTTAATCTCTGCATTCAAAGAGCGCAAGGTGAATGGGTTCATATCTTGCATGATGACGATGTTGTATTACCAGGATTTTACAGCAGCTTGCGAACAGGGATTGAAAAAGAATCGAGTGTAGGCGCTGCTTTTTGCCGCCATATTTACACAGATGAAGTGGGAAATCAGCGCTGGGTATCTTGGCTAGAAAGGGAAACTCCAGGTATACTTACTGATTGGTTAGAACTGATTATTGTGATGTGCCGTCTACAAGCTTCTCCCATTGTTGTTAAACGCAGCGTTTATGAAAAACTGGGCGGTTTTAGCCCTGAAGCTGGTGCTGCTTCTGATTGGGAAATGTGGAAGCGAATTGCAGTGCATTATCCGATTTGGTACGAACCTCAACCCCTAGCTTGGTATCGTCAACATTCCTCATCAGACAATACTCGTTTGGTAAAATCTGGTGGTTTAATTGCTGATGTGCGACGCTCGATTGAAATTTCTAAATCCTATTTGCCTAGGGAGGTTGCAGATAAATTATCTAATCTAGCCAGAGAACACTATGCTTTCTATGCTTTAGATACGGCCAAGAAACTCTTGAGTGATGGAGAATTTGAAGGTGCGCTAGCCCAAATTAGAGAATTGCTAAAGTGCAGTCAATCTAGTGAAGTGAAAGAGGCGATAGTTTCACTACTATTGAAAGGTGAATCTCATCAGCCGTCAACGGGATTTTCTAGCGGAATTAAGACATCGCAAACTGAATCAACTAACCCATCAGTTTATGTTGACACTCAACCCACCCGCCAAAAAATTGCTGAAATATGGCTCGGTTTACCCCCAGAGCAACTAGCCAGCGCCTATGCAGGTGAGGCGGGAAAAGTGCACCAATCACTGCTAAATAGCGAAATTAAATATGAACCGCTAACGGATACAGAAGAGACTTTTGTCAGTGAACTAACAGCATATATTGCTAAAGGATTTAATGAGCCGAAAGCTATTAATTACCTGCTAGCAGCCATGCTTTACCGACGCGCGGATCAATTGCATATCAAGTACGATCGCGCTCAAATTCCCAACTGGTTTGCCAATGACTATCTCAAATTTATGTTTGCCTCTCCGAACTTATTTCAAACAGTTGGAGAAGCTGACAATTACTATCAATTCATCCAGGATTGGGTGAATTACATCCATAGCAATATTTTAAAAAATCCCGAATCACAACTTTGGCAAAATATTGCTTTCTTTTTCTCCCAAGCTGCTAACTTGATCCCGCTGTACTTCACAACGGCTAACCTGCGCGAACTTTACACCAAACGGGCAGAAATTATCGAGTTTTCCCTAAAAAATCGCGGTAGTTCTATTGATTGTATCTTCCCAGGTCGATCGCCAAATAGAACAAAAATCCGCCTCGGCATCATCAACGATCACTTCACGCCCCAAACCGAAACCTTCGCCACCATCCCGGTTTTCGAGCATTTAAACCGCGACCAATTCGAGATTATTCTCTATGCGCTAAACACCAACGGACACCCATTAGAACAATATTGCCAAAGTCGTGCAGACAAGCTAGTTACACTCCCCACAGACTTTGCCTCGCAAGTCCAAACAATCCGCGCCGATGACTTAGATATCCTGTTCTTCGGTACGAATTTAACTGCTGTTAACAAACCGCTGGTTTCACTAGCAATGCACCGTTTGGCGCGGGTACAAACGACATCTTTCTGTTCCCCGACTACCACGGGAATCAGGCACATGGATTACTACATTGCCGGAAAATTTACGGTTCCTGATGCTAGTTATCAAGAACAATATCGCGAACAATTAGCAGTTATGGAAGGCAGCGGATTTTGTTTCAAATATGCAACGGAATCGGAAGTGGCGACAGTTAAGCCTACCCGCCCAAGTCTCGGTATTTCCGACAAAACAACTGTTTTTATCTCCGGTGCAAACTTCTACAAAATTCTGCCGGAATTGAGAGAAACTTGGGTCAAAATTTTAGCAGCAGTACCCGATTCTATCTTGATTTTATATCCCTTTGGCCCCGCTTGGACTCGCAGTTATCCCGCCACACCTTTTGTCAACAATTTGAAAGCTGTCTGTGCTAAATATGGTGTCAATAATAACCGTTTGTGTTTTGTAAAACAACTGCCTAGTCGCGCGGATGTGAAAGAGTTTTTGCAGCTAGCAGATGTTTATCTCGATTCCTATCCTTACGCCGGGGCGACATCGTTAATTGATCCTTTGCAAGTAGGATTACCGACGGTGGTTGTGGAAGGAAATGCTTTGCGGTTTCGACAAGGTGCGGCGATGCTGCGGGAACTACAAATGCCTGATTTAATTACCAATAGCGAAGCATCTTACATTAAACTAGCAGTGACTCTCGCTACTAATCCTGAATTGCGGCAGCGCTATCGCCAGGAAATTCAGCAGAAAATGCAGGCTAATCCGGCTTGTTTTGATAGTGTGGCATATTCTGGGGCGATCGCACAATTATTTCAACAACTCTTTGGCAAATGGCAAACCAGCCACCAAGCAGCATCCCGCATCCTACAGGATAGCATTCCCAAAGTGGCCGATTTGGGCGATCGGCTATCGAATACCCTCCAGTTATATCAAACCAATCCATCAAACAACTCAGCCATCTCCGAGTTGCGTCAAATCCGCAAAGAAATAGCCGAATTTTGGCTAAACGTTGCCGTTGACAATCTAGAAAATACCTACAAAAGCAACCCCGGCAAAAACTATAAAATCCTGCTTTCCTCCGGCTTTCAACATCAACCAATGAGGGAAGAAGAACAAAGATTTTTGCAGCAATTAACCCAGATTAGCAAAGGATTAGTACATCCCCAAGCCATGAATGCCCTGCTGGCAGCCATGCTATATTTCCCACCAGGAACCATGCGAATTCCTGAAGCTAGGAACCGTTTACCCCAATGGTTAATCGGCGATTACGAACAAGTTTTTGAGCCAGAAACCGCTGTTAATTCCGAATCAAGCTCTGACTTGCTAGCTAAATACATTCAATCCCCACAATTTGTCAATCAATTATTAGGATGCGTCAATCTCTACCGCATTGATTCATCAGACGCATCGGTAGTTTTGGAACTCCGCCAACTTCGCCGACAATTGGCTGATTTTTGGCTAACTGTTGGGCCAGAAAAATTGGCAACTTTGTATCAAGGCGAAGTGCGCAAAGCATATCAAGCAATACTGGGATGTGGTTTACAAACAGAACCAATGAGTGAAGCCGAACAGCAGTTTTTGCAGCAGTTGACTGAAATTAGCAAGGGGTTGGTGCATCCGCAAGCTATCAATGCTCTGTTAGGTGCGATGTTGTATTTTGTGCCTGGTAAAATGCGGATTCCCGATGCTAATACTCGTTTACCCAAGTGGTTGTTTGACGATTATGACCGGGTTTTTGAAAGTGCCTTTGCTCAAACAGAAAAAACTGTAGTCAAAGAAGACTATCTACCGCAGTTTTTGGCTCGATTAACTGGTGCTATCAATCTTTATAAAATAGACAATACGGCTGAACCAGTGTTAGCCGATTTGCGGGAAATTCGCAAGCAAATTGCTGATTTGTGGCTGAGTGTCTCTGAGGAACAACTGGAACTTTTGTACCGGAGCGATTTCGGTAAAGGTTACAAAGCAATTCTTGCTAGTGGGTTTATTAATGAGCCGTTGCATGAAACGGAACGTGGTGTTTTTAATTCGTTAGTTGCTGAGTTGAGTAAAGGGTTTGGAAGACCTAAAGGTGTGAATTATTTGTTAGCTGCGATGCTGTTTTGTCGCGCTGGACAGTTGCGGGTTGAGGATGCGAATAGCTGTTTGCCTTCGTGGTTGTTGACGGATTATGAGCAGTTTGTTGGGGGTGCTGTTAAGGTGGCTGTTGGGTGATTAAGTTCGCTGTTTTTGAGATTTGGGATTGGTTGCTAATCTCAAATCTCTGGATTTAAACGAACCGCGAAGGCGCGAAGGACACGAAGGAAGAGTATGGAAGGGAAGAGAAGATAAAGGGTTGAGTAATTATTGTTGATATTCGTAGTAGTTCAATTCAACACAAGTTCTGGCTGTTGAGTCTTAAACAAAGGATGTGTTACTTGACGCAATAACACTGTTTCTAAACTGCCTTCTATTACATTTTCTGCTTCTATTTCTAACTCGTCCCACAACAATCGCTCTCCTTGATTTGGCAGTTTACCCAAATGGTGAATCATGAATCCAGCTATGGTTTGATAAGCGTCGCTAATTGGTAGTTTTAATCCCAGTTGTTTGTTGAGTTCTGTCACTTCCCATCCCCCAGAAATCAGTGCTGAATGTGCGTCTTTTTGGACGATAGTTGCCTGGGAAGGTGATAGGAGAGGTGGAGACTGATGGCGGGTAATTCCACCTGTCAGCAGCCGTACATTAGCGTTGAGAATTGCCAGCAGCGGCCACAGCACGTTGGAGCAGATTTTCAGGGGACGGATCAGCAGTAAAGCGGTGCGTTCTGGGGCGTGGGATGCTAATACTTTGGGGATGAGTTCTCCTAAGACTATCTCTATGTATGTTACTAAGATGAAAGCTACTGGAACTGCGATCGCATGAGCCGTCAGCATAGCAGGTAAATGACCTAGAGGCAATTTGTCAATCCACGGTTCGATCCAATGCACCGTTGCTCCCTCGCCCAGCCAACCTAAGAGCAAACTCCCTGCTGTTGTGCCGGTTTGGGTGACGGATAGGTAATGGGGGATGTCATTTTGAGCTTGGTGGACGAGTTGGGCGGCTTTAGCGATTTTTGGAGAGTCGGACAACTGCGCGAGTTGGCGAATTTGATGCCTGTCTGCTGACACTAATGCCAATTCTGATGCCACGAAAAAGGCGATTAAGAGAGTTAAGCCCAGCAACATTGACAATCTCAACAGTGTTTCGGCGACTTCTATTTCCAGGGAAGTAATGTTGTTCAAGATAGATATCTAATATGATAGATGTTTTACGTTAATTCTTTTATTTTAGCTGGCAATTTAGATAGGTCTATTACTACACATTTCGGATAGCCGCACTAAGCTGTATTCGTAAGTGTTCACTGTACATCTTGCCCGTAAAACTTGTCAACTCTTTCTCTTCTCTTCCTTTGCGCCCTTTGCGTCTTCGCGGTTCGTTCAAAACAGAGAAAAAAGGTAATTTGCCGATCCATAAATCTATCTTGTGGCGGATGCCAAAAGACTTTTGGCTTCGTAAAATCTGCTTGTGAACAATAAGTAAATTAAACTAAATACCGTGAACTTAAAAACAGTCTTATCGCTACTCAAACAAACTTTTACTGAATGGCAAGAAGATAAAGCGCCAACCCTAGCAGCAGCCCTAGCGTATTACACGGTGTTTTCTCTCGCTCCGCTGCTAATTATCGTGATTGCGATCGCGGGTTTAGTCTTTGGTGCCGACGCTGCCCAAGGCCAAATCGTCGGACAACTCCAAAGTTTAATCGGCAAAGATGGCGCCCAAACAGTCCAAGACTTGATTGTCAAAGCCTCGGAACCAAAATCGGGAATGATTGCTACCTTAGTCGGCGTTGCTACACTTTTGTGGGGCGCTTCCAATGTTTTTACTAATCTTAAAGAAGCCCTCAATACTATTTGGAATGTTTCACCGCCTCCCGGACGAGGCATCTGGGGATTCTTGCAAGACCGCGTATTGTCTTTTGCCATGATTTTAGGCATAGGGTTTTTATTGCTAGTCTCTTTGGTAATTAGCGCTCTTTTAGCAGCAGTCAGCTATTGGTTGAACGGGTTGCTACACTTACCAGTCGGTATTTGGCAGATTGTGGACTTTGCCATTTCTTTTGGTGTAGTCACGCTGTTGTTTGCCTTAATTTACAAACTATTGCCCGATGTCGATCTTGCTTGGAACGATGTTTGGATCGGCTCCGCTATCACCTCCGTGTTGTTTACGATCGGCAAATCCCTAATTGGAATTTACCTCGGAGGTAGCGGTGTCGCCTCTACCTACGGTGCTGCTGGCTCCTTCGTGATTATCTTACTTTGGATCAATTATTCAGCTCAGATTCTGTTTTTAGGCGCTGAGTTTACTCAAGTTTGGGCTAACCGCTACGGTTCGCTGATGCAGGCAAAACGCCAGCATTTGCTCAACAACCAAGATCGAGAATCCTCGCCACACTCTGAGCGCAAGAGGTCTTAATTCTTAATATGAGAGCCGAAAAAAAGCGATGGATGGCTACCTTGAAACCCATTTCAGTTGGGAGAGTCTGGCCTTAGTCATCACTAAATTTTCGACTCAATGCGATCGCCAAATTTACTAATAAACTTGACCTAACGAACACTTAGTAGTATCACTGGATCTGGTTGAAGCCTGTTTATCTTGATCCCTGTCCCTACTCTTCGGTGATGACCAAAAAATTCGAGGTTTTCGTCACCCCCAATTTGCACTGCCGAACCAATCCCCAATCCCCAATCCATTGACAGGGATATTTCAACCAGAACTGATATCAGGAGGTACTTTTGTACGCACCAGAACATCTGGGAAGCCATCTGCTCCCTATGTCCGACCAGGAGCTAATTCGTCTGTGGGTAAAGCGCCAATCCCCCCGCCATCGGCGCTTTAGCTGGCAGGCTGCCAATTATTTTAGAGCGTTTGTAGAAAAACCGCTGGCACAAGTTAGTCTCGCAGATATCCACACTTTCGCCGCGGCGATGAGATCTCGGAAACTTGCACCCCGTTTCTACAAGCAAACCTTGGTAGCGCTGAAATCGCTGTTCGCCTTCGGCCAGCAAACCGGAATTTTGTCCGCCACACTTCCCCTTTACGGATGGCCGGTTGTGGGCCGGTATCGCTTCAAACGCCTGCGTTTTCAACTGTCTTGGGGTTTCTTAATCTGTTTGTGCTTTTTCTTCGGTCGAATGACTCCCCGACTGTGGGGACAATCTATCTTGGCAGAAACTTCGCCCTCCCCAAAACGTCTGCCATCCGTTGCAGCCATCGATTCACCAAACCAAGAAGACAATAGCAGCCGGCATGATGAGGAACCGGAAACACCAACGCTGAATTCACTAGACGAAGAAGAGGATACCATAGGGCGCGATCGGCGAGTCAAAGCGTTTCTGGACACGATTGCCACTGCCGAAGGCACAGCTACTCCCGATGGCTACCGCACCCAGTACACAGGCACTAAATTTGCCAGCTTTCAAGATCATCCCAGAGAAATGAGGTGTGGCCGCCGCTACGGCAAAAAACTTTGTTCCGATGCAGCAGGGCGATATCAGTTTCTCAGTACCACTTGGGACAGGTTCGCCAAAAAATTTGGTCTCAAGGATTTCAGCCCGGAAAATCAAGACCTTGTAGCTGTAGAGTTAATCCGAGAAAAAGGTGCCTTAGAAGATATAGAAGCGGGTCGATTGGAACCAGCAGTCAGAAAACTCGCTTACATCTGGCCTTCTTTTCGGCGTTTTGGCGGTTCTGTGGAATCCTCGATGCCGAAACTAGAAGCAATGTATCAGCAAAATTTGGAGATTTATCGCCCAGGATTGGCTGTTACGAATAACCAATAACCAATAACTATTTATGCTAATTTTCCATCTTCCATATTAATAATGCGATCGGCAATATCCAAAATTCGGTTATCGTGGGTAACTAACAGAATGGTACAACCCTGCTCTTTGGCCAGTTTCTGCATCAAATTCACCACTTCGCGACCAGATTTGCTGTCTAGGGCGGCTGTGGGCTCGTCAGCTAACACAATTTGCGGGTGACTGACCAATGCACGGGCGATCGCAACTCTTTGTTTCTGTCCCCCTGACAAGTCATCTGGATAATAGTTAATTCGCTGTTCCAGTCCTACTAACTGTAGCATTTCTGTAGAGCGATCGCCCATTTCGGAACGCGACAAATTGCCGTGAACTTCCAAACCCATTTGCACGTTTTGCAGTGCGGTCAAACTGCGGTGCAAGTTGTGCGCCTGAAAAATATAGCCAATTTTGCGCCGCGTCTTAACCAATTTATCTGGGCTGGCATTGCACATCTCTTGACCGAGAATTTTGAGACTGCCAGATTGACCAGAACGCAGTCCGCCAATCAAGGTTAAAAGGGTGGTTTTTCCAGAACCAGAAGGCCCGGTCATCAGGACAATTTCGCCTGCATTGATTTCTATGTTAATATCAAAAAGTACCTGTTTTTGCAGTTGACCTTGACCGAAGTAGTGGTCTAGTTTGTGCATGGAAATTACCGGCTCAGAAATCGGTAAGTTTTTGGTTGTGGGGTTGACAAGAGTGGATTTCATAAGTTAAAGATTTGGATTTTTTTAACCACAGAGGGCGCAGAGAACACAGAGAGATATCAGAGAGAGATGAAATGCAGATTAAAAAATGTCGGCGGGGTCTGCTGCTTGCAGTTTGCGAGTGGCAATAGTTCCTGAAATACTGCACATCACCATGTTCAAAATCAATACTGCAAATGCCCGCATTATGGTCATGTAAAGTGGTAAATTTGTTGCTTTACGAGTTAAAGAATAGAGACCCAAAGAGACTCCGACCCCAGGTAAAAAACCGATAATTGAAAGAATTATAGCTTCTTCAAAAACAATGCCGAGTAAGTAAATATTGCGGTATCCCATTGCTTTAAAAGTAGCGTATTCTGCCATGTGGTCGCTGACATCGGTGGAGAGAACTTGATAAACAATAATGACACCAACCACAAAACCCATGGCGACTCCTAAGTTAAATACAAAGCCGACAGCAGTATTTTTAGCCCAATAATTTTTCTCGAATTCTATAAATTCTGCTTTGGTAAGTACCTTGACATCCGGTGGCAAATATGCTTTTAAAACTTGTTGGACTTGTACTGGATCGGCACCGGTTTGCAATTGAATTAATCCGGCATTAACACTCCCGGCATTTTGTTTGGGAAACAAGCGTAGGTAATTTTGATCGCTGGTGATTAAAGCTCCATCGGCCGCAAAAGATGCTCCAATGCTAAATAAGCCCTCGATCGTAATCGTGCGCCGATCGATCTCAGTTTTCACAATTTTTCCCTGATTGATTTGGGCGATCGCATCTTGATAGTCTCCCCTGGAAGCTCGGTCAAATAACACCGTATCCGGCAATTTAATCGAGTTCAAGTTTTGATTGACTTCGGGCAGGGAAAAAGCAGGGCGATCGGGATCGAAGCCCACCACCATAATAGATGTTTCGCGACCTGTGGCCGGGACTTTCCAGTTAGCAAGTTTGACATAAAGCCCATCTGCCGATCGCACACCCGGTACATTCATAGCCTGATATAATCTGCGCCTAGGGAACGAAGACAAATTCAGTAAATTGCGACCTTGGGGACTGACCAAAACTAAATCGGTTTGCAAAATTTGGTGCAGGCGCGTATTGCTGCTGTAGAGCGCATTTTGGAAGCCCAACTGCATGAACATCAAAATATCAGCAAAAGCAATTCCCGCTATAGCTACAGCCATGCGCCCTTTGTCATGACTCAGTTGCAGCCATCCCAGAGGAGTTCTGTTTCTTAACTGTTGTAATGGTTTGATTAGTCCAAGCATAGGATTTTGGATTTTAGATGTTAGATTGTGGATTGAAGAAAACAACTCTCTCTTCTCTTCCTCTGTGTCCTCTGCGCTCTCTGCGGTTAAAAACTTCTTAATCCTTAACTTCCGCCGATCGCCACCTTGACTTGCAAATTAGTCAATCCCGCGACTTTCCGACTAGAAACAGCATCCAAACGCACCTTCACCTCCACAACTCGAGCATCAATATTAGCAGAAGGATCAGTATTAACAATGTTTTGCCGCAGCACTTGTAAGCCGATATGTTCGACATTTCCCAGCAATTCCCCCTGGAAAGAATCGCTAGTAATTTTAGCCGGCTGTCCAAGGCGTACCTTGTCCACATCACTTTGGTAAATTTCAGCAACAGCCAACATCTCGCGAGTTTGTCCCAGTTCAATAATGCCATCATTCCCCACCCGTTCCCCCGGATATGTGTGAATTTTCAGAACTTGCGCGTCTCTCGGTGCGCGGATGTATGCTAAATCCAGATTGGCTTTGGCTTGTTTGGCGGCGGAAGCGGCGGAACCGACTTCGGCGCTGGCGGCTTCCACATCAACGGGGCGCACTTCGGCTATGCGATCGAGATTTGCTGCGGCTTCATTAATCTGCTGTTGTCGAGATTCCTGAATTTGACTAAGTTTGGCTTGGGCTTCATTAATTTGTTGTTGGCGAGATTGCTGAATTTGATTCAGTTTGGCTTGAGCTTCATTAATCTGTTGTTGGCGAGATTGCTGAATTTGATTCAGTTTGGCCTTTCCTTCGTTTAGTTGTTGTTGGGCTGTTTCTGCGGCGAGTTTTTTGCTGTCGCTAGTTGAAGCAGAGATTGCTCCTTCTTGATACAGTTGCGAGTAGCGCTGATCCTCGCTGCTAGCGTTGCGAAGTTCGGCTTCTAGACGGGAAATCGCGGCTTTTTGGGTTTGAATTTCCCCAAGCTGTTCGGCTCGGATGCGGGCAATTGTGGCTTGTTGTGCTGTGATTTCGGTGCTGCGATCGACGGATGTGCGAGCAACGATCGCCTGTTGCGCTGTGATTTCGTTACTGCGATCGGCTTCTAAACGGCCAATGGTGGCTTTCTGGGCTTGGATTTCGCCGTTTTTGGCTCCTGCTTTGACTTTTGCTAGATTTGCCTGGGCGACGCGCACTTGTTCTTGAGCTTGGTCGTAGGCTGCTTGGAGACGATCGCGACTGTCGAGAATGGCGATCGTTTCACCTGTTTTCACCCTGTCTCCCTCTTTCACCAAAAGTCGATCGATCCGGCTTCCTTCCGCTGAACCAGAGGCCGATACTTTGATTACTTCTCCTTTGGGTTCCAGTCGCCCCAAGGCTGTCACTGTGGTTAATTGCGCTGCTGTCGTCGCTGCTGTCGCTGCTACTGCATTGGGATCGGGTTGGCGCGATCGCCACATCGTGTAACCTGTCGTTCCCCCAGCCGCTAGGGTGGCTGCTGCGGCCACTATTAGCAGTTGCTTAACTAGGGATGAATTTGAGGATAAGCTGTCTGCGGTTGGTTGATGTACCATGACACACGTCTTTATTTTTGACTACAAAACTAAACGGTTTAGTTCTTTGCTGTTTTAAGACTAAACCGTTTAGTATAATAATGTCAAGAGCCCAAGCAAAAATTACAAAAACCAACAATGGTAAAGACAAAACCGATAGAACCAGACGCAAGCATAGGAGGTGACAAAAGCGAGCAAATCCTCCAAGGTGCGATGCAAGAATTTTTAACCCACGGCTATGCGGGCACGAGTATGGACAAGGTAGCGAAGACGGGGGGAGTTTCCAAAGCCACGGTTTACAGCTATTTTCAAGACAAAGAGGGATTGTTTGCGGCCTTGATTCAACGGCTAGCGGCAGAAAAATTAGTGTATTTTCCGGTGCCCGAAACCGAACCGGCGATCGCCCTGCGATTCATTGCCACAACTATACTAGATCAAGCCACTCACGAACCTCATTTTCTCACCTTCGTGAGGTTAGTGATTGCTGAATCAGGGCGTTTTCCTCAGCTAGCCCAGATATTTGTGAAAAACCTAGCGAAACCGGGGATTGAGCGGCTCACTCAATATTTGGCATCTTGCCCGGAGTTGCAATTAGCCGATCCTGAAGCCACAGCGCGGATTTTTATTGGATCTTTGGTGTATTTCCAGTTGACGCAGGATATGATGCACGGCAAAGAAATTATACCTATGGAGCGCGATCGACTGATCGAGGGCTTGATGCAGTTGATTTTGCGATCGCCATCAAATTTGTAGAACTTGAGATACCCGATTTATTAGACCTCTGGCATAATTATGGTGGAACAGGCATCTTGCCTGTTCTTCCTATGAATAAATACTCACTATAGCAATCCTAAATCATTTGTGAATTTTTTCCTCCCGGACCTTAATAAGGTCCGGGTTGGGGTGGGGTAAAAAACCTGACAAATCATTTAGGATTGCTATATTTATTGAATAAGTAAATCCACTTAATTAAACGTAAAATACCCATGACCGAAAAGCTGATTGCATAAGTCTTCTTCCTTCTTCACATCGATCTTCTTCCTTGTTTTGATCCAATTTAAATGCTAACTAGGAACTTTTTTTGATTTCTCGTCGAGCCCACGGAAGACAAGGAGTACCCATGCAAACAAAGCCGGCGGGCATATTTTTAAAGACACTGCTACGAGCTCCAATTAAAGCGTTAGCACCGATTTCCACACCAGGACCAATGAAACAATCGGCCGCAATCCAAACGCCATTATTAACGATCACAGATGCTGCGATTAAGCCAAAGGCTGAGTCTTGAGAGTCGTGACTACCAGTGCAGAGGTAGCTTTTTTGAGATATCACGCAGTGTTTGCCGATCGCAATTCGATCCAAACTATACAAAACCACATCATCTCCGATCCAACTGTAATCCCCGATTTCAATTTTCCAAGGATAGGTAAAACGGGCTGTAGGGCGGATAATCACCCCAAAACCTATTTTGGCTCCAAACAAGCGCAACAGCCACCTTCTAAGACCATTCACAGGGTGTGGAGTTAACGGAAAAGCGATCGCCTGTACTAACCACCAAAGCAAAATTACCCAACCGGGCCTTCCGCGATCGAACTTTGATTGATCGTACTTCCGTAAATCAACTAAAGATTCCCCTGTGAAAATATTTGGTTGGTTGTCGCTAATTGAATGATAATTAATTTCAGAATTTGGGGAATTGGCGATCGGCTCTTGCGGTTCCGGGTCTGGACTTGGCGTATAATGAGTCATCTAATGTTTAATTGAAAATCAAGTTTAACTTTAAGGATTGCTCAATGACATTTCCAGTTAGGGACAATTTTAACTTTCCAAACACCAAGAATCTCGGCCCAGGGGAAAATCCCAATCCCAGAAATCCCAAAGTGCGGCTTCTACAAACAGCTTTCGTACTACTTAGTAGCTTTTTCGTAGCAGAGTTAATCGCCGCCATCAACTCTCACAGTTTGTCCCTATTAGCAGATGCCGGTCACGTTTTTTCAGATGTAGCAGCTTTAGCAATAACTTTAACCGCCACTTGGTACTCGTCAGTTAAAAGAAGTAAATCGGTAAATTGTGCGATCGCCTCTTCCCCAATTCCCGATCGCCCAGAAATCATTGCTGCTTTAATTAATAGTATCAGTTTAGTGGCGATCGCCCTATGGATTGGCGCCGAATCCATCGCCCGTTTGCTGTCCCCAACCCCCGAAGTCGAAGGACTCCCGATGTTAATTACCGCCATAGTCGGTTTAAGCATCAACTCCATCAACGCTTGCTGCTTGCATTCCTGCTGTCACGGCGACTTGAACCTCAAAAGCGCCTTTCTCCACGCCGTAGCCGATATATTTTCGTCTGTGGGAGTAATTTTAGCGGCGATCGCCGTAGCGTGGCTACACTGGAATTGGGCGGACGGCTTAATTAGCTTGCTAGTATCAGCATCAATTATTTTATTAACTCTACCATTGCTAATTGAAAGCATCCAATTGCTGCTAGGAAAAGTATCAGCAATATCCGCAACTCAACCTTGTTGCGATTGCGAAAAAGTGAGTGCCGAAAAATTGCTGTTTCCATCGCTAGAAGAACTGATTAAATGATTGCTACTCATCTGCGTTCATCAGCGTACATCTGCCATCATCTGCGGTTAATATCCAAAGAAACCGGGTTTTTTCCCAAATCTTTGCACTGTAACGAAGTCTATCGCAAAAACCCGGTTTCTGGCCACCCGTGATACCCTTTTTGTTACTTTTTAATAGGCATATCGGATATCTCTTAGTCCGCGTAGGCGGACTTCGTTTTTGTAGCTGCGGTTTCAACCGCCGAACCATTTTAGTAGCTTAATCAAAGAGTTCCCTTTAGGAAACTTAGCCCAGAACATAGAAATTTCTATTACAGGTCTTGAGATGACGCGAAAAATTTATAGCCGTGAGGTATTTCCTTTAAACTGGGCAAGAACTCAGCATAATTTGGGCAATGCTTATAGGGATAGAATTTTCGGCGATGAAACAGAAAATATCAAACAAGGATTAGCATTTTATCACAATGCGTTAGAAGTTTTCACCCCTGAAGAGTTTCCTGAAGATTGGGCAAGAACTAAAAATAATCTTGCCATGGCTTACGCTCAATGGATAGGTGAATTAAAATTAGATTCAGAGTCAACCCAAGGTATCAAAGGTTTCCTTGAAAGTTACGATTCTGACGAAAAACCATTTGAAAGCCCATTTTACTGGGCTGCATTTTGCGCTATAGGGGAATAAGAATTATGACTACAAACCCTCTCTTATTAGCTTTTCCAAGCTTTGTAGAAAAAGAAACCATTGAAATAGACATTTTAAGGGAATTGGATCGAGCCTTAGAATCCGTCAGCAGCGAACCTTCACAAAATATAGAGGAAACTCTGAATGAATGGTTACGCAACCACAAAGATATCAGAGAACAGCTTAGAAAGTTTTCACCAAGTAACAAAGAAGTTACTAAAGTTAAAGCTCCACCCAAAACTGGGGTCGCTAACGTTTTTGAAGAATTAAGCGAAGCAGTAAAACAAAAACTCAAAGAGATCGAAAACGGCAAATAACTTTTATGTCTCCTCCCAAAATCTATGCGCCGAATGTTCATTTGTTTGCATATCAGTTGCGAAAAGAATCCAACCCTCAAAAAGATAATCTCAAAGAACTATTTGAGAAAGGCGAAAATATCTTAAAACAGTTCGGGATTAATCAAACAATTGATATCCAAGACAAACCCGGATATCGAGTTGAAATTTATGCTCAACAAACCGAAGACGCTGCCTCCATTTTCTTTGAAAAATGGTCAGATTCCCCCATTACAGGCATTGCTTATCCTGTCCGAATTCACGACACATTTGCCTTAGCATTGAATGTCCGCCGTCCCGAAAAAAACGAACAGGGAATCAAAACTTCGGACGTAGATATAGACTTTTTTAAACGGTTACATCCTAGCGACTGCTGGATGCCAAGCCAAGTTAACGCTTCTCTCGGTCAAACTTTATTGTTAACTCTTTGGTACACTCCAGAGAAAACTTGGCAATTTTGGAACTCAAGAGAAGACAAAAAAAAGCTGAAATCTTTGGCAGATGGATGTTTGAGAGCTTTTATTCCAGACAAGTTAGACACTCCTCCATTTGATCGATCGGGTCAATTATTTGGTAGTCCCATTTTTGAGTATGGTATTAACGATGAGTTAGAAAATTATTGTCACGTTTTAGTTTGGATATTCCTCACTCCTGAAGCAGACACAAAATTACAAGAAGAATACCCGAATTTAGTTGATATTTTTTGCTACAGAGCTAAAGTTATCCAAGCATATAAATTAAGTCGCTCTGTCTATAAAGTCCTCTCTCATAACTCTGAAGAAGTAAAAGCAGAAATAGCTATTGTTGAAAGTTTGCCAGATAATAAAACCTTAGATTCGAGTAATTTAGAAGAATTGAAAAAGGCACTTAAGCGAATTCCTCGCCTTAATTTTAGTTACGTTGAGTTAATCAGAGACTTGAATAACTACCGCCTCCCTCTTAAAATCAATCTTCAAAATTATGAAAGAGAGATAAAGCTGCTCCAAAAAAAATACCCACAAGAAGATTTAAGTTTTTTGGAAATTTTTGCAGACGAAAAAGCTCATATTTTTGAAGAGCAAATTCAAGCAGACTTGGACTATTTTGCCAATGGATCGGATTTACTAGAAAAAGCTTTAAATGCTATCCGAGGACGGGTGGAGATTGAGCAAGCAGAACGCGATCGCTTGGGCACCACCCTCTTTCCAACATCCTCTGCCGCTTCATCCTTTCTTTAGTGCCGTTATAATTAGTTGCTTGTGCGGTGGAATCTTGGGAGGGCTTGCTTGGGCGATCGCTCGTAAAGTGCTAAAATCATCACCCGCGCAGACTAGATTGACCGATTCCCAAAATCCACCAGTTAATCATATTTTGCGGGAAGCCGAGGAAGTGCGATGCCTACGGCAAGCTTCGCTAACGAATCCTCCCGAACAACAATAAAATTCAACCATAGAGATAACCAATGTCATACAGTGATTTTACTTTAAATCGAGTCACGAAAGACTTTAATTTAACGATTTCCGAACGCTCTGATATTTTCATAGAAATTCCAGAATTAACACCAAGCGATTTTCTCCAAGAAACCCTGCGCGACAATCTAGCTTTAGCCCTTGGTAGCAATACCGAAAAAGCGCGATCGGAACTGATTATTGCTCCCATTCTCGTCGAACTCAGAAAAAAATTAAATTATCAAATTAGCTGGTTTTCTGGCATAGACTTTAGTGTAGATAGTACCAAAGGATTAAACGGCAATTGTGATTTTATCATCAGTCAATCCCCGGAACTTTTATTTGTCAGCGCGCCTGTAATTACCATTGTCGAAGCTAAAAAAGAAAATATACTAGCTGGTTTAGGACAATGCGTAGCGGAAATGTTGGCAGCGCAAATTTTTAATCAAAATGAAGGTAATGAAATTCCGGTGATTTATGGCACTGTTACTACGGGGACTAACTGGAAATTTATGCGATTAACAGGACAGGCGATTGAAATTGATTTAGTGGAATATTTTATCAACGATATTGGTAAGATTTTAGGTATCTTAGCCAGTGGTATTTATTCAACTTGAAACCTGGTGGTTGAAACCGTGGCTACACACACGAAGAAACCCGGCGGTTAGAAACCGCGGCTACACAAACAATGTCCGCCTTCGCGGACGAAGAAACCCGGCGGTTTTAACCGCCTAATCACTCTCACGGTGATTTAACTTCTGTCTCCTGACTTCTAACCACCGGGGGTGACAAATTAGGCTGGGGTTCTGCCACATTCAATTGACCCCCACAACAACGCAATTCATAAAGTTTTGCATTAATTTGATACTCATACTGACTCAATAACCTTGCATAAATATAGCCAGCTTTTCCATCCAAAAAGCCGAGTTGAATAAAGTAAAATAAAATAAATCTCAGCATTGGTTTCAAAGGCAGTCGCACCCAAACTTTTTTGAGAAATCGCTTACGCTGCACTGCATCTCCAAATAAGTTAGCACCAATAGTGCCGCTGTCGTCCCGCCCTTCAATAATATTGTAATAAACACGAGCTTCCCAATTAGAATAGCGGTTGTGCCTTTCTATCCAATGAAATAAATCGCGGTAATCCTCGTGAATCATATCATTTTTTAAGTATCCCACCGGACCTGCTAAAATTACGTGTTCGTGAACTTCGTTGTCGCCAGTATTGGGTACGGATTCAGTCCCCAGATTTTCGTAACGACCTTTTTGATGCTTGAACAAACGCAAGTTCCAGTCGGGATATCTGCCTCCGTAACGCAGCCATTGTCCTAAAAAGAAAACTTTGCGATTGAGGTAGTAACCCTCTAAATTGGGGTCTTGAATGACTTCGGCAATTTCATCCCAAAGTTCTGGGGGAATCCGCTCGTCGCAATCGACAATTAATACCCATTCGTTACGAAAAGGCAGGTTGTCTAAAGACCAATTTTTCTTTTTTGGCCAGCGGTTATCGAAGTAGAATTGCACTACTTTTGCGCCACTACTGATGGCGATTTCTACCGTTAAATCGCTACTTTGGGAATCAACTAGAAAAACTTCATCTGCCCTGGCAATGCTCGCCAGACACGCAGGTAGATTAAGTTCTTCGTCTTTTGCCGGAATGAGAACCGAAACCGGAATCTTGGATGGACTAGAGGTCATAATCGAGTGGTTAAAACTGAATGCGGTCGAGTTGTGATGGTTGACATACTCCCCGGCGTGAACGCGCGGGGATTCTTGACACTTCACGGAGATGTGCCACAAGTGGTCTTACCTTCTCTCTGTGTCCATTTAGAGTCGTGGCAATGCCCTATCCCGACTTTGTTTATATTCTTCGCTGCATTCTCATCGCGATCGTGTTCGTTGCCGCAATTCAAGCATTGAACCGAGCGGATTTTTAAATCCAATTTTCCCCATCTAAAACCGCAATTTGAACAGATTTGACTTGTTGGTTCCCAGCGACTAATTACCCTAAACTCTCTGCCATACTTTTCAGACTGACGCTCGCATAAAGTCCTAAACTCGTACCATCCCTGTTGGCTAATCGCCCTGGCAAGTTTCCGATTTTTGACCATACCAGACACGTTCAAATCTTCCAAAACAATTACTTGGTTATCGCTAACTATTTTGGTTGACAGTTTGTGCAAAAAGTCTTTACGGGTATCTGCAATTTGATTGTGCAGTTTGGCTATTTGAATCCGAGTTTTATTTCTGCGTTTTGAGTCCTTGGATTGTCTTGCTAGCTTGCGCTGTAGTTTACGAATCTTTCGGTCTAGTTTTTTGTAGTTTGGACTTTGGGCTGATGTTCCATCACTCATCATTGCAAAGGTTTTAATGCCCAGATCGATGCCGATGCTGTGGTTTTTAGCTTCGACAATATCGGAATTAATCTCTACAACAAAGCTCAGGAAATAACGGTTGGCGCAGTCTTTGATTGCTGTGACACAGCTAGGGTTTGATGGCAGTTGTCTCGACCAGATAGGACTAACATTTCCAATTTTTGCCAGATAGACGGACTCACCTTTGATAGAAAAACCCGATTTGACAAAAGTTGCAGATTGACTGTTAGTCTTTTTTTTGAACCTGGGTTGACCGACTTTTTTGCCTTTCCTTTTCCCTTTTAGAGAGTCAAAATAGTTTTTGTAAGCAACATCTAATTGTTTGAGGGATTGCTGTAATGGCACGGATGATACATCGTTTAACCAGGCTCTCTCTTCTGTCTTTTTAGATAGAGTTAGAGATTTGGATAGAGTATTGTAGCCTGGATATTTGCCTGACTTGCTTTGAGTTAAGGCATCATTCCAAACAACTCTCACGCAACCAAACAACTGCGCTAAACTTTGGCGTTGTTGAGTGGTAGGATAGAATCTGTATTGGAATCTTGCTTTCATTGTTTGTCCTTTGTTTTACTATTCCATTCTAACAGGCTCGGTAAAATCTACCAAAGAATTAAAGCCGTCCTTAAGGACGGGGTTTTCAACCCAATTTTTTGATAAAATTGCGATCGGTACCGCCGCGGAACCCTACACAACGAAGGATATTGCCTATAGCCTAATGCCTCTGGGTCGATTTCGGTGGAAAAATTATGCCACGGACGGCTGCACTTAAATAACCAATTTGACCCCAGACAAAAACAAAATTTTCAAAGCGCAGTCCTGGGTTTTTAATGTATTTAAAAGACTTGTACGCACCCCTGAGTATTCTTTCGCCCCCCCGCCAAAGCTGACTGATACCGGCTCGATCGCACAATTGTTCCCGGTAACACTCGCTGATGCCTTGCCACCACCCGCGCTCGATAAACCAAGCTTTGTGCAGTCGCGAGGGATCTACATTGTGAAGCACTAAAGCCTCCGGTACATAGATTACTTGCCAACCTAGCTCTAATGCTAGTTCTGTGGCCCGCAATTCTTCATTTGACAACAATTTGTTGCCGATTCTACCGAGTTTGACATCAAAACCGCCAATTTTTTGTAAAAAAGAGCGTCGGATTGAGTAGTTTACACCCCTGGGAGTTAATCCGGCCACCGTTATGTAGATGCACTTTTCTCCTAAATCATAGGCTCCCAAATTTTGGGCCAATCCGGCGGACAGCCAGTTGGGAGGGCTGACTCCAGAAGGCCACAGCAAATTGACTTTACCACCGGCTACGGCCAATTTTTGATTGCTTTGATAGGCACTGTATAGCACCCTGAGCCAATCGGACTCGGCCACGGCATCGTCATCGAGATAGGCTAAAATTTCACTGGCAGCTTCCTTCGCGCCCCTGTTGCGGGCTACTGACAAACCTAGTTCGGGTTCCCAAATGTACTTGAGTAGGGGATTAGGGAGTCTTGCTTCTACCACTTGGCGGGTTCGCGTTTTTGAGCTACCAGGAGTTTCAAAATCGCTAGAAGCGTTATCCACTACGACTATTTCAAAGTTGTCAGGAAAATCCTGCACCAGTAAACTGTCGATCGCAGCACCTAGATAGCTGTGACGATTGTGGGTACAAATTATTGCTGATATCTGAGGTTTTGACATAAATAACAGCATCCCAATTGCTAGGGTTGTCGATCGAGTTAGTCCGATCTTGTCTCATTAATGTTATTATCCCTTAAAAATGACTCTTGGCAATTACTCAAGGTAAATTAGACTAAGAAATAACTACCCACAAATAACCACCCATACATAACAATTAACTAATGACTAAAATCCGTGGTTCAAGACAAATAGTCTTAGTAACCGGACCAGCCAGATCGGGCAAAAGTGAATGGGCAGAAACTATGGCAGTAAATTCTGGAAAATCAGTAATTTATGTGGCTACAGGCGAAGTTAACCAGGCAGATACGGAATGGCAAAATCGCATTGAGCGTCACAAAAATCGCCGTCCGCCTGATTGGAAAACTGTAGAAGTGCTCCGGGAATTGTCAGCAGTTGTACGATCGACCGATCGCTCAAATTGCTTGTTAATTGATTCCCTCGGAACTTGGACGGCAAATCTTTTAGAACAAGAAGCCACTGTTTGGGAACAGACACAACAAGATTTCCTTGCTAGTTTACACTCCGCCATGGCCGATGTAATTTTGGTAGGAGAGGAAACCGGATGGGGAGTAGTGCCTGCTTATCCAGCGGGAAGGCTATTTCGCGATCGCCTCGGCACTCTTGTCCGCCACATCGGGGCGATCGCCGATGGTGTTTATCTCGCCACCGGAGGTTACGTCTTGAATCTCACGGCTCTGGGTACAAGGCTTCCAGCTATCAAATAACACTCCGGCGGGCGATCGACTTTAGAGAAAATATAAGTTTCAAACTCCACAAAATGAGTTACAATTTAGTATATTCTCCCATCCACAAAAAACTCTACATTAGATAATTATCCCTAAAAAAATATCTACCTACCCCCACCACCTAAATTTCCCAACAAAATCGATATCTTGTTTCCAGACATGGGTGCATCTGTGTTTGGCAAATATATTCGTAGGGGCGAAGCATGACCGCTGTAAATCTTTGGCGATCGCTAATAAATTGTCTGCGGTCATGCTATAGCCTATGCAAAATCGGGATGCTCCCCCCGACATCCCCCTTAAGGAGGAAGTTTTCTAGTTTATAAAATAGGTAAAAAATGAAGCAGGAAAGTCTAAAATAAACAATTGCTTGAAAGGTTGAATAAAAGCTATGGCATCAGAATATGAAGTGAGAAAATATATTGCTTACTGGTTTCAGCTAGGCAAAAAAGTATTAATTCGCAACGGTTCCGAAGCACTGCTGCCCAAACCAGTAATTGCCGGCGATCGCTACAGTCAAGAATTTGAAGAATGCTGGCAAAAAATAGTCTCCCCCGACAGCGGAGACTGTTATCTCGAAGGCACAAAGGAAACCATAGGCGAACTACTGACACCTGCTTGGGAAATCAGTCCCTGCGCCCGTTGTGCCATGCCCGTACCCTTGCGGGATTCGGGAATGCCGGCCGAGTGCTGTCCCTGTAACGACTTAGCCCACTGGCCCAATACGGAAATACCTCAACCTCGATCGCCAGTCAGCAGCCAATTGCAACTGTCAGGAATTCGCGATCGACTCCTCAACTTAAGCCACGAGTAGCAGTTACGAAAATCTTCTTTTTCCTTTTCCTTTTTGACTCTTCCGTCTTCCTTCATCCTTAAATTGTTACAATATGTTTACAATGCTTCACACTAGGTCTGAGTTATGAATGTCAAGACTGTATCGCCAGCCTCCCCGCCAACTTATGCAAATTCTGCGACTCAGCCTGTACTCGGCAATCTCAAAGATGCAAACACCATTCCCCTGCCAGCAGTACCAGTAGCAATAGAGACAGACACCGTAACCTCCGAAGTCCTCAAATCAGCCAGAGACATAGCTTTCGAGTTAGCCGGAGAAGCTGTTCGATACGATCCAGTGGCGATCGCAGCCGAATACCAAAATCGCCCTCTAGAAGTCTGGGGAAGACTACTGAGTGTGATTTGGACATTTTTCGGCTTTACCTTCAGTTTATGGTTCGACGGCAAAACAGGCCGCACCGCCACCAACGAAAAGCGTCGCGCCGCCAGACTACGAGAAATTCTCAGTCAACTAGGCCCAGCTTTCATCAAAATCGGACAAGCACTCTCAACAAGACCAGACTTAGTACCGCCAGCATATTTAGAAGAACTCACAACGCTGCAAGACCAATTACCACCCTTTCCCAACGAAGTAGCATATAGATTTATAGAAGAAGAATTGGGTGCCCACCCCAGAGAAATCTACGCAGAAATCAGCCCCGATCCCATCGCCGCAGCATCTCTCGGACAAGTCTACAAAGGCAAACTCAAAACCGGAGAAACCGTCGCGATCAAAGTCCAACGACCAGGCTTAGCCGAAAACATTGGTTTAGACATCTACATCCTGCGGCGCGTCGCACTCTGGGCACAAAACAACTTCAAAATGATTCGCAGCGACCTCGCAGGAATTATGGACGAATTGGGCGAACGCATTTACGAAGAAATGGACTACACCCACGAAGGACAAAATGCCGAACGTTTTAGAGAACTCTACGGCCACCTTAAAGATATTTACGTTCCCAGTATCTACTGGCAATATACCCGCCGCCGCGTCTTGACAATGGAGTGGATCACCGGCATCAAACTCACCAATTTAGAAGCCGTCAAAGCTCAAGGAATCGACGCTCCTTACTTAATTGAAGTGGGCGTGCAATGCTCCCTAAGACAACTCTTGGAACACGGGTTTTTTCACGCTGACCCCCATCCAGGCAACCTTTTGGCAACTCCCGACGGTAAGTTAGCTTATCTCGACTTCGGCATGATGAGCGAAGTGAAACCATATCAAAGATACGGCTTATTAGAAGCTGTAGTCCATTTAGTGAATCGCGACTTTGAAGGTTTAGCCAAAGATTATGTCAAGTTAGATTTTTTAACACCAGACACCGATTTAACACCCATTATTCCCGCCTTAGCTAGAGTATTTAACAATGCTTTGGGTGCTAGCGTAGCCGAACTCAATTTCAAAAGCATTACAGACGAACTATCGGCAGTGATGTACGAATATCCCTTCCGAGTTCCAGCCTACTATGCTTTGATTATTCGATCGCTCGTCACCTTAGAAGGCATTGCAATCAACGTTGACCCCGAATTTAAAGTCCTCAGCAAAGCCTATCCCTACGTCGCAAAACGGCTGTTAAGCGACCCCGCACCAGAATTGAGAACATCTCTGCAAGAGTTGTTATTCAAACAAGGAGAATTCCGCTGGAATCGGTTAGAAAACTTACTCAACAATGCCCGCGATAGCGAAGACTACGACATCAGCAAAATCCTGAACCAAGCATTAGACTATTTATTTTCTCAAAGAGGAGACTTTATTCGCGATCGCATAGTCCTGGAATTAGTCAAAAGTCTCGACACACTTTCCAACAACGCCTTTGCTAATGCTAAATCAGTAGTCGGCGAATGGTTTGGAGTCAAACCACATCCACCGATGGTTTCACAAACGGAACAAAAAAACCTAGAACACATCAAACGAATTTGGGATATTTTGCAATCAACCCCCGGTTTTGACAGCATGAAAGTATTACAACTACTTCCCCAGTTGTTAGTGAAACCAGAAGTGCAAAATATGGGCCAACAAGTAGTCGGCGGTTTAGCTCAAAGAGTCGTGGCTAGGGTAATTCGTGAGTTTTTACTTTCCCAAGAACCGGCGGTGATTTCCGGGGAAACAAACTATCCTAAAATTCCACCTCAGTTGTCTTTGCCGGCAGCTAATAGCAAATCCTATTAATTCCGTAAGGTGCGTCGCTACTGAATCTAGGCACATCGCCATCATCGTTTCAGGCTACGCACCCTACTTTTATTTGGATGATGGGAGCATCTCGATTGTGTAAGGGCGAAGCATGACCGCAGACAATTTATATCAATTCCGGTAACACCGGAATGATATAGAGGACACGGCAGTGCCGTTTCCCTACAAGATTATTTTGGGTAGGGACACGGTACTACCCATTGGTGTCAACTTAAGGTCAAACCCAGTCACAGACTGTTGTTTAACGATTAAGGCCAGATCCCCCCTAGCCCCCCTTCTTAAGGGGGGGACAAGAGTCTGATCTTTCGTCCCCCTTCTTAAGGGGGATTTAGGGGGATCTAGACTTTGCTATGAACGAGAGATACCAAGGGTTTTAGGCGATTGTTGAGACCTATGGGTACTACCGTGTCCTAATTTCGGCTAATAATTCCGATGCAACCGGAAACGATATTATTAGCGATCGCCAAAGATTTACAGCCGTCATGCTTCGCCCCTACGAATATATTTGCACTCATTGAGATGCACCCTGGATGATTCGGATACTTCCATCCTTGACACCCTCATCAACTAAACGTCAGGTAACTTATACTGACCCACAATCCGCTTAGCATATTCCGGTACATGAGCATCCAATTTATCTGGGTAATTCCGCTTCACGTACAGATAATTGCGAGTGAAATGAGAATCAATAGAAAACCGAGCATATTCCAAACCCTTCGGCCCAATTCTCTCAATAAAAACTCCCATTAACTTCGCCGCCCACATCGGCAAAGTCACCCCTTTTTCATAAGCCGGAATGCTTTGCTGCACAGCCTCTTTTCTGTTTCCCTGAGACATCACCGGCTGAGTATTTAGCTGATCCGTTACCAAGTCTAGCATCTCTTGTCCAGTATCATTTCGCACCACAATCCACTGCCAGCCAAAAGGTGCACCCATGTAGCCCACAACTAAATCTGCCAAGGAATTGACATAATCAAAACAGCTCAAACAAGAAGGAGCAAAAACATCCTTCAACTCCTTAGTATTCAATCCAAAAAACGGCACTTTTTCGGTAGAACCATCTTCGTGTTTGAAGTGAACATTAAAGTCTTGCATAAACTCGTAAGACACAACTGTTTCGGGAGAACGGCTAGTGGTGTCTAGGAATTTCTGCAAGCCGGCGCGGCTGACATTATCGACGCAGGGAGTTCCCAAAACGTAGAGCTTCTCTAAACCGAGTTTTTTCTCAACTGTTCGCAAGGCTTGAATTTGACAACCCACACCAATTACTAACAGGCGCTTCATCCCAGATTTTTCGATTTGTTCCAATACTGAAAGGTTCGGAGAGAGAGTCGGTTTATTGACTTTTGCCGCGAGAATTTCTGCACGAGTTCTAGCAATAATCGGCATCGGTTGAAAGCGGTCTTCTTTGGTGTTCTGGACGCAAACAACGCCTTCTACAATCCCTTTTTCCAGCATTTCAATGGCAATTGTGCTGACGATTCCCGTCCACTGAGCACCCTCGATCGGCTCTTTTTTCCGAGCGGCCATCATATTTTGGCTGACTCCGAAATACCAATCGTCTTGATTATCGAGATTTCGCGATCGCCCGTGAATCTCTGCTTCCAGTTCCGCGATATGCTGTGTTAAGAAAGCACAAGATTCCTTGACATAATGGATATAATATGTATCGCATAAACCGCACTCGCTGCAAAGTTCTTTAGCGGGGCGGCGGCTACCTGGTTTCAGGGCTTTGGATTTTTGGTGCTTAGTAGAATCTATTGCGGTCATTTAAATTACTGATTTTATGCAGATATGACTTTTACGAGAATATCATACTTGATTTAAACTCAGATATTCCACAATTCTCAGGAACAGGCAAGATGCCTGTTCCACAAAAAAAATAATCTGTTGTGGAACAGGCATCTTGCCTGTTCATAAAAGACTTATTGAGATTAGGATTGGTATAGAATCCAGATTTCCGATCACTGTCGATTAATCCTAATCAAATCCGTCAAAATATTATCCAAACTCCCATTAACTTGAATCCTATCAATCTTCTCCGCAATCCTTTCCAAAACCTCCAATTCCTTCAAACGCAAAGCCACAGGATTATCCTCCATCACCTTCGCAGTATTCAACATACTCCGAGTAGCAGCAGTCTCCTCTCTGCGCCTCACTACATTTGCTTGAGCCGATTTTTCCGCCTCCACAACCTTGCTCAAAATGGTCTTAATTTCACCAGGTAAAATGATATCTTTGACACCTACAGAATCGACTTCAATGCCATAATCTGCGGTTTTGGCGCGGATATATTCAGATATACTGCGATCGATCGCACCTTTGCTCTCCAACAACCCATCCAGAGTCTGTTCCCCCACCGCACCGCGCAAAGCAAACTGCAATTCCTTGTACAAAAATCCCGTAATATCCGACAAACCATTTTTTGCCATCAGCGGATCTCGGATGCGATAACCAGCAGTCAAATTCAAGCGCAGAGGTACTTTATCCTTGGACAGAATCTCTTGGCCGGATACTTCGATATTTTGCAATCGCAAATCTATTACTTCCGTTTGAAAAGAGCGTCCAAACTTCCACCAAGCATGAATTCCCGGTGGCAATTGCGATTGAAACTCTTGGTTAATATATAATAGTCCGATGTGCTGCGCTGGAACTTCACAAAGATGCAAATACTTGGCACTAAGTGATAGAGCTTCTGGGGAACCAGTCACCAACTCCGCCACTAAGCTAGGGTGTAAATTAACATGAGTATTGATGTCAATAATTTCGACTTCCACACCTTGCCAAAATAGCTTGCGGCTTGTCGGTGGCAAAAACGCAATAACTTTTCCCCGATCGCGCACAATAGCAATTTGATTTCCCAGTAATTGCACAAATTCACAGTAGGTTGCTACAAAATCGGGATGTTTTTCTATTAGGACATTTTCTTGGGGAAATTCAGGATTAGGAATAACTCGGCTGAAAGTACGAACTGTGACATCTTTATCCACAACAGACCAAACAGCATATTCTCCTGATTCTAGAGGTCGGACAAAATTATTCTGCACGTACAGTAAACCTAGTTCGTATTCGGAAATTTGAAACTTTTTCAGTCCTTGCAAAGTGAGCGATCGCACTTTTTGCACAAACTCAGCCGGCAATTCCAAACTCTCGTCTAAATTGAAAACATGAGATTCTACTTCAATAAAACCGCGCCAAAATGCCCGCAATTGATTCGGTAAAACACTTATCCAATTTTGACCCAAACGAACTAAAGCTGTTTGATTGAATGCGGTTCTGACAATCGAGAGATGTTCTTGTAGTTCGGTTCCGTGATTTCTCAGCAACAGTTCTAAATTGTCAATCTTAGCTTCTGGCTGATTGAGATCGTAGCTTTTTAGGTTCCAATGGCTGCCGAAATAAGTGTATGTACCGGGTAGCAAAATTTTCTTAAAGTCACTGCGGTGATATAAGATTCCGATTTGGTTAGGTTGGATATAAAAGGTTTTCCACATAGAAATTTTAATAGATAATTTGGGCAAGCGAAACCAGCGAGGCAGATTTAATTTAAACATCGATCGCCTTTTTTGAATTGAGCTGTATTACTCATACTACAATATTTTTTTTAACTCTGCAAGTGCAAGTGTTTACAGTTCAGATGCGGGCATTCAGAGTCTCCTAGACTGGATTAAGATTGTCACTACTTCTGCTAAATCACCCGTAGGT
>RDXH01000092.1 GCA_004292745.1 Oscillatoriales cyanobacterium
AGCACTCTCCCCATCTCCCAGGGCTATTTCATTCTCTTGTAGGGGCAAACCCCCCGTGGTTGCCCCAATCTCACCAAACACATCCAAAATCGTCTGTGAGGGGGGTAGGCATTCTTGACACTAATGCCCTGCCCCATCTTCCCTTCTATCTTCGGCTTAAATTGACGTTACTGGCGCACGGGAATTTGGCATTCTGCTAGATAAGTCTTAATTTGTCCGACGTTGAGTTGGCCGTAATGCAGCAGCGAAGCTAGCAGGGCTGCTTCGGCTTTGCCTTCAGTCACTGCTTGGTAGATGTGGTGGCAGTTGCCGGCACCACCGGAAGCAATAACTGGAATTTCGACTGTTTCAGCGATGCTTCTGGTTAAATCCAAGTCGTAGCCAGCTTGAGTGCCATCAGAGTCCATACTTGTCACCAGCAATTCGCCCGCGCCACGTTTTTCGGCCAGACGATCGCATCTTTGCCCGTATTTTCTCGCCCTCCCCGCACATATACATCCCAACCGGGATTGTCAGGGTCTTGCCGTTGGCGTGCGTCGATCGCCACTACAATACACTGATTGCCAAATCGATCGCTAGCTTTGTCGATCAAACTTGGATCGCGCACCGCCGCTGAATTAATACTCACCTTATCGGCACCAGCCCTCAATAAACTTTTAATCGTGTCCAAGGATTGGATACCACCACCGACTGTCAAAGGGATAAAAACTCGATCGGCAGTCCGGTACACTACATCAATAATAATGTCCCGGTCTTCATGAGTGGCAGTAATATCCAGAAACACCAACTCGTCAGCACCAGCATCATTGTAAACCTGTGCCATTTCTACCGGATCGCCAGCATCTTTAAGGTTAACAAAATTGACACCTTTGACTACGCGGCCAGCTTTTACATCCAGACAGGGCAAAATTCTTTTCGACAACATAAAATTATTTGGTTTCTATTTGAACAAGGGTTGCTGCATGGGCGTAACTTTTGGCAACAAAAATAGATAAGCTCGCTTGTGGGTGCCCTAGAATTCGGTCATACTAAGTCAGTCCGGTGCATCGAAAATCGACTTAACAATCTAAAATTTTAGAATAGGGGATTTGAGTTTTTTTAGCCAAACTATTAGTTATAAAACTCCCGGTCAATCTAAAATTTCCACTGTACAACCTTAAATCGGTCGAATTGATGTCGTTTCTAAGACTGTGGTGACTTTGCAAACGAACCCACATATGGTACTTCGCACAGAAGGTGGCAATCGCTACTTGCCCCTGGCTGGCAGCAATTGCTGGACAGTAGGGCGGAGTGATGACAATAATTTTGTGTTAGTCGATCGCTGGATTTCCCGGAATCATGCGATGTTACAGCAAATGGAAACTGGAGAATTTTACCTGATCGACTTGGGAAGCCGCAATGGTTCTTTTGTCAACGGACGACGGGTAAGTATTCCGGTGACACTCAAAAATGGCGATCGGCTGATGTTTGGTCAAACCGAATTAGACTTCTATGCCCCAACCGCTAGTCGCCAACTGCCTCAGACCTACGACACAGACTCCGATGATTTTACAGCAACTTTAACAGTCCGCAGCCTGATTAGTGTCATGGTAATGGATATTAGAGACTTCACGGTGCTGACTCGGCAGCTAGACGAAACTATCCTGTCGGAAGTGATTGGGAGTTGGTTCCGTTCTTCAGGACACATCATTCGCAAACACGGTAGTTGGGTAGACAAATACATTGGCGATGCGATCATGGCAGTCTGGTTCCACAAAACCGATGGTGTGAGTAATGAGGACATGATGCTAATTTGTCAAGCTTTGAGCGAACTGCACAAGGCAACGGATGAACTGAGCACTCGTTACCCCCTGCCTTTTCCTTTGCGAGTCGGTGTGGGTATTAACACTGGTTATGCAATGGTAGGAAATTCTGGTAGCAGCGATCGATCGGACTACACAGCCTTGGGAGATACTGTCAATGCTGCGTTTCGCTTGGAATCTTGCACGAAGGAACTGGGTAAAGACATCGCCGTAGGACAAACTACCTACAAATACCTGCGGGAATTGGGGGCAGAGAGCGCTTTCGATCGCCACATCGTCGATTTGAAAGGTTACGACACTCCGACAGTGACTTACGGGAGTACCTATAGAGACTTGGACACTTTTTTGAAATCCATGGGCAAGAGTTAGCCAATAATTCCGACTCCGCGCCCGTGCCCGATTTCTTGCGAAAACTGCATAAGCAAAATGGTAATCTCTACATAAATGCTGTGTATTAAATTGGGAGACATAACTTCATGAAACGATTAGGTCGTCTATTGGCAGTATTGGGCTTAGTGCTGGGCTGCTTCGCCTGGGCCATTGACCAAAGCGCGATCGCGGCTTCTTTGAGCCGTCTGGTATTGCCATCATCATCGCTGATCGCCGTGGAAGCGCCGACGAGAACCAATCGCGCCGACGAAAAGCTGGCCACAGAATTTGGCAAAAAACTGGATTTGAACAACAGCGGTGTCCGATACTTTCGGGAATATCCAGGGCTGTATCCCACTTTAGCTCGATTAATTATTAAGAATGCTCCTTACGAAAAAGTTGAGGATGTACTCAAAATCTCCGACTTGACAGAAGCTCAGAAAAAATTGTTGCAAGCTAACCTGGACAAATTCACAGTTACCGATGTTGAATCAGTCTTTATTGAAGGAGACAACAGATTGAACAATGGTCTCTACGACTAGAAAGCCAAAGTCACCCGCAAGGATTTTGGATTGAACGAAACTTTGGGATACAAACCCCGTCAGTCGCAAGAGGGCTGAGTCATCAAGCAGAAGTCAGAATGCCAAAAGCTGAAAATAAAAAAAATCTTGAGGCTGATGACTTCTGCTTTCTACTTGATGTCCCACTTCACTAAAAAGCAAGTAGAAAGCAGCAATAATAAGCAATAATATCCCCTCAATCATGAGCATTATTTCATCAAAAATCAAGGGCTCAAAATGAGATTGTTTGAGTAAATTAACTCCGTTTTATTGATTGTTATTCCGGGATGCAACCGACCTAGGTAAGATCGAATTTTCCGGTGCGTCAGGTAGGTTTTTTGAACAATTTTTAGGGCTTAGGCAAAGTAGAGCACCTTAGCAATGGTGACAATTGCGTCCAGGACTGTAGGAGAACTCTCTCATAAACATTGCTATAGTTAAGTAAGAAGCTATACAAACTTTCATCCGCGCAGGCGGACTTGAAAAGTCTAACGAATGCGGAGTAATGACTGACAAATTTGACGTATTGGTTGTAGGTGCCGGGGCGGCCGGTCTGTACACGGCACTTTGCCTCCCAAAACACTTGCAGGTGGGTTTGATTAATAAAAATACCCTGCCTGTTTCTGCTAGCGATTGGGCTCAAGGAGGGATTGCCGCGGCGATCGCCCCGGAAGATTCTGCAGCACTCCACGTTCAGGATACACTCGTAGCTGGGGCTGGCCTTTGCGACTGGGAAGCGGTGAAATTTTTAGCAGCAGAAGCGCCTGAGTGTATTGATGCTTTGGTAAAAATGGGCGTTGCATTCGATCGCACCGGGACAGATTTAGCACTCACCCTAGAAGCAGCCCACTCCCGCCACCGCGTACTCCACTCAGCAGACACCACCGGCAAAGCAGTGGTGAGTACCCTGACAGCACAAGTATTGAGCCGCCAAAATATTCAACAGCTTTCTCCTGCATTTGCACTCAGTCTGTGGCTAGATGACACCGGGCGCTGTCAGGGGATTAGTGCCATTTGTGGCTCTGCTGTCAAGTGGTTGCGGGCTCAGGCGGTGGTGCTAGCAACTGGGGGTGGCGGACAGGTATTTGCTCAAACCACCAATCCCTCAGTAAGTACCGGAGACGGGGTAGCCCTTGCATGGCGCGCCGGGGCCATGCTGCGAGATTTAGAATTTGTGCAGTTTCATCCTACAGCCTTGACTAAACCGGGCGCGCCTCGGTTTCTCATTAGCGAAGCGGTGCGGGGAGAAGGGGCTCATTTGGTGGATGGTAAAGGATATCGGTTTGCTTTTGACTATCACCCTTCGGGTGAACTCGCTCCTAGGGATGTTGTCAGTCGTGCTATTTTCCGCCACTTGCAGAAGACAGGGGAACCTCATGTTTGGCTGGATTTGCGCCCGATTGCGGTCGATCGACTGCGCTACCGGTTTCCGAATATCATTCAAGTATGTGCTCATTGGGGCATAGATCTGTTTTCCGAACCGGTGCCTGTCACCCCAGCAGCCCATTATTGGATGGGAGGGATTATCGCCGATCGGTTCAACGAAACTTCGATTCCTGGTTTGTACGCCGTGGGAGAAACTGCTAGCACGGGGGTACATGGTGCCAACCGATTGGCGAGTAATTCCCTGCTAGAATGTCTAGTTTTTGGCTCGCAAATGGCGCTGTTGAAGGTAGAAAGTATCAGCGACAAGGCTGTTGAGGATGAGGAATATTCACTGGAAATTATCGCAAAATCGATTGATGTTTCTGACATTGAGGCGATCGAAAAATTGCGGATCGATCTGCCGAATTTAGTATGGCACTGTGCGGGAATTTGTCGCGGCCAAAGGGATTTGGAAAGTGCGATCGGTCAAGTGGAAATTTGGCGACAAGAATTTGCCTCTTTGTCTTTGAGTCAAACGCTTAATAATTTACGCCCTGGACAAATTCTCAATTTTTCCCCTGCTGATTTAGAAAACAGTGTACTTTTACGAAATTGGGGAGAAGTTGGCAATTTATTGGATATTGGCTACTTAATTCTCAAAAGTGCTGCTTTCCGTACTGAAAGTAGAGGTGGTCACTACCGACTTGACTATCCCCTCAGTCACGCTGATTGGTGCAGACACACTCTAATTCATCATTGCGATTGGTATAAATCTGCTCTGGTTTGGCAACCACAGGACAATTGAGATCGTTTCGGGTTGTATTGTAAAATTTTATTAAGAATTGGAATGATTTAACCGCAGAGAACACAGAGGACACAGAGGGAGAGGATTTGATAGGAGATGGGGGTCTGTTTAGCGGGTGCCGGTACCGTCACTTTTCGGGTTCCCATTCGGGTCTGGTTCGTATTGTGAGTAATTTTCCAAGCTCAAGTTATTGGAAGCAGTCGAAGTCGATCGACCTGCGGTGAAGTTACCAGTCGAGTTGCTGACTTGTCCAGCAGCAAACGCTGGTATGTCCATATTCACTTGCACACAGGTAGCTAGCGTTGCGATCGTTGTGAGCCGAATCAAAGTACCCATAGTGTTTATTCCCGTAGATGCACTTCCCTGAAAACTATTATATCTAGTAATTTACGTAAATCCACTGATATTAAGATTTTTTTGAAAATCCTGGAGCGTAAAAATGCTGAAACCCTTGCAAATAAAGGCTTGTTTAGGTATTTAAATATTCTGATGGACAGGGATTTTAGCAAATTTTAATATTACTTTAAATTGAGACTCAAAATTGTTGAAATAAGTTTCACTATGATGATTAAAAATACATCAGGGGGTGTGGCACCAAGTGGGTGTACTACCACCATCGATGGTGTCATACATCGGGTGGCATCTTGTCAGTAGGGTTGAAGACTACAACATATTTTTTTAGACATTCTTTAATATTCAAAAATAAAACTTAAAGCGTCTTAACATAGGCGAATTGCATTGGGTGCATCTGTGTTTTGCAAATATATTCGTAGGGGCTATAGCATGACCGCTGTAAATCTCTGGTTATCACTAATAAGTTGTCTGCGGTCATGCTTCGCCTATGCAAAATCGGGATGATCCCAATTGCATTTCTCTTCCTTTTGATTCCCGATCGCCTAATTCAATCAAACTGATATTGATTTTTACCAAGTTTCTTAGCACGATACATTGCTGTATCAGCATTTTTCACCAACACATCTCTATCTTGAGTATCCACGGGATATAAACTAATACCAATACTTGTACTTACAGAAACTCTATGTTCTTCTAATATAAAAGGTTGCTGAATTGTGTCGCGTATTTTTTCAGCTACTGTCGCAGTTTCCTCCCGACCGGGAATTCCAGGCAAAATGACCGTGAACTCATCGCCACCCAATCTGCATATCGTATCGCTGCCACGCAAGCAACGTTTGAGGCGATCGGCAACTGCTTTCAAGAGCAAATCTCCAATGCTGTGTCCGAGAGTGTCATTAATTAACTTAAATCCATCTAAATCTAAAAATAATAAAGCTACCAATTCATTATTAATCGAGGATTTTTCTAGAGATTGATTCAATCGTTCATAAAAAAGTTTACGGTTGGGCAAACCCGTGAGAGCATCATGATCGGCTTGGTGACTAAGTTCAGCATTTTTTTGCAGGAGTGCTTCTTCCAAGCGCTTGCGTTCAGTAATATCTCTGATGATTCCCACCAAAAATAGATTTCCGGCGGCATCTTTATGGAGCGACCTTTTAGTAGCTGTGAGATGGGTGATGCCGTGAGTATCGGTAAATTTTTCTTCGTTTTCTAGTTGTAAATTAGTGGTTAATACTAATTCGTCTTGCTCCCAAAATATATCTGCTTCTGATTTGGGAAATAAATCATAGTCAGTTTGAGAAATAAGCTGCTCCCAACCAGCACCGATAAATTGACAATAGGCCTGATTTAAAACCACGAGTCGGTGATTTTTATCTTTGACAAAGATCGGATCTGGAATTGTATCAATTAAGGATTGTAAAAATTCTTTAGACCGTTTCAATTCTTCTTGCAAGTGAGCCAGATAACCGACAACTGCGACTCCGGAACCTAAAAGACTGAGGATTGGGGGAATTAATGGTAGCCACCAACCAGCTAAGAAACCTAAGTAAACAGTGATACTTACAAAGGTGGTGATTGTCAATAAGCACCAAGCCGATCGACTCAGCGATCGCAATTTCCAGCTTACACTTGCTCCCACCCAAGACCATAGTAAAATCCATAGCCACTCCGCAGGGTCTGGCCAAACATGAATACCGCCACGCCCATCAAGAGATGCACTCAAAATTTGACTCAAGAAATGAGCCTGAAGTTCAACTCCCGATATTTCCTGGGGAGATGCGAACAAGCTATGGCTGTAAGCAGTTTGATGAAAGTCTTTGAGGCTAGTTGCTGTTGAGCCGATCAAGACAACGCGCGATCGCACAAAATCGGCTGGTACTTTGTCAGAAAGCACGTCACTCATCGACACAGACTTAAAACTGCCTAATCGGCTGCGCAGGGAAACCAAAATTTGATAACCCCGGCTATCCGATCGCACATAAGCACCATCATTTTGTTGAAAAGGCTGAAAAACCCCCTTACCTAACTGCAAGTATTTAGGATTAACAGAGGCTGGCTGAGGGGAAACCCCTTCGCTGTCGAGATACAGCAAAGCCAATTTGAGTGCGAAACTTTGGCGAGTTTTGCCATCTCCAGGCCAAGCGTAAAGCAACATTCTACGCACCTTACTGTCAGCATCGATGACTACATTGTTGAAACCAACTCGATCTAGCTTGTTCAGTAACGGAGGTGGCCGAACTCCCAAGCGCGTTTCGTCGGCCATCAACTCAATCCCGACTAAGTTGGGAATAGTCGTAAAAGTTTTGAGTAATTCGGGATTACCGGGTGGAGTTGGCAAATCTCGGTAGATGTCAAGACCGATCGCCCGCGGTTTACCAGCATTTAATTTTTGCAGCAATTGGGCCATCACACCATCAGAAATGGGGTAGCCGTACTTTTGCAAGTCACCTTCCCCAATTTCGACAATGACGATGCGATTGTCCGTTGTTTCCGCCGGGTGCCAGCGCATAAATTGGTCAAAAGCTGCCCATTCCCATACCTGCAAAAGTCCGCAACAGCGAACTAAGATGACCGTACTGGCGGCCACAGTTGCAGTAATCAATACCCGGCGTTCTTGGTAAAGCCATTTTTTGAGAATTGCCCGCATAGGTTCAGGTAGAAGCTCGATCGCCCATAGGAATGACCATGGCAATTGTAGATTTGGGATTTAAAATTTAGGATTAAAAGAAGAACGAGCTCCCTGATTAATTCCCATGGGCCAACTGACTCACCGGAACAATCCAAAATCTCAATCCAAAATTGTTTGACCCATCCTATCAAAATGTAGATGTAAACAGGAGGATTGCCCTTACCAAAAGCTATATGTAGATGCTGTGGGTCTAGGATTAGCCGAATTGACTGCTGTTCGCTGGTGCGATATTCGGCAACTTGCTTTTGTGCGATCGAACGGATTGCTCTAATTTATTTTATTCTAGTTTATAGATGCGAGATTTGAGATTAATTTATCAGCTTGATTCCATAATTCAATCATTGAAAGCCATAAATTGTCTTCTCAAAAACTCTCAAATCTGCGCTCTTTTAGTTTCCAACTTTAACGTAGCTTTAGAAAATTGCGCGGACCGCTGTAACCAGATAATTCTGCAAGTTGTTCTAAAGATTTAGTCCCAGAATAAAACTGACCTTTAATCTCCCAAGTAGGGAAACCTTTGACGTTAGCAGCAGCAGCTTGGCAAATTTCGGCGCGAGAATTTTCTCCTTTGGGATCGCATTCGACATAATCAATTAATTTTGCTGCTTCTCTGCCGAACAGCATTTTTTGATCGTAGCAGTGAGGACACCAGTAAGCACCGTATTCCTTAGCACCAATTTGTGTGAGATGTCGGGCTAAAGCCATTTCGGCCGGTCCCGATGTGGTAGTGACCAAAGGAGCCGCTATACCGGGCTTAGAGACCGTCACAGGAGGTGCTTTGACACTGTTGTAAAGTCCCAAGACGGAGATCGAACTCACCATGGCCACCACAATGCCTGTAAACACGAGTTGACCAATATCTTCCCACTCGCGCCCGACTAAGGCTAGCACAAATAGGGAGAGGGAAAACACCGCGGAACTGACACAATAAATGCACAGTTCCTGAATTTCAAAAGCCATCAAATACATCAAGTAACTGCTGAAAATTACCATCGCAGCAGTGATGATGAATAGCCCTTGCCAGGTCCAATTTTCTATTTTAGTATGCAGTCCTTTATTGGTGTCAGGATTGACGGTTTTGGGAGCGTAGGCGAGGATTGCTATGCTCAGGTAAGCTAAACAACCTAACAAACTTAAAGGCACTACGCCAAAGACTGTAGCGTAGGGACTGTTGAGAACTTTGTCGCAGCCGCTGGTGGGACAAATTACTGAGCCTGTTGTGAATTTAGCGATCGTCAGATAGGCGGTTTCTAGAACACCGATAACTGCGATCGCGGCCATCACAGTCCTAGACGAGCGATGAATCCAAGGGGTTGAACGTCGGCGAATCATTGTTCGATTTGGTAATGGATAATTGGCAATGGGTAATAGGAAATGGGGAATGGGGAATCGGGAATTGGTGCTTTTGTCACTGTGATTTTTGAGTTTTCAGTTATTGCCCGCTACCAATTACCCATGACCGATGACCCTGTTCCGAATTACCCATTCCTAATTTTAGATTTTACTTTTGACTTTACCCAGTTCCGGTATCAGCCCGCCAGAGCCATTCGCCTCGCTGTTTTGCTGTTGGTGCTCTTTCTGAGACAAGCTGCGACGGGCGGCTTCTACAAACTGACTGACGCGAATCGGATCGATGGGATTATCGATGCGCCCGTTTCGTTTCAAGGAACTAGAGACGATGACGCCATCAGCAGCTTGCATGAGTGTGGAAATGTTTTCCCAGGAGGCGCCGCTACCGATGAAAACTGGAATTCCGGCGGAGGCTAAACTGGCGATTTCTAATTCTTCGAGATTAGGAGGGCTACCAGTGGTAGGCCCGGAGAGGATCACCGCGTCTGCTAAGGCGCGTCCGATCGTCTCTTGGATGGCTGTGGTCAAGTTAGGGCTACCAAGGGGTTGCCCATGCTTGACTAACACGTCTGCTAATATTTTGACATCGCTACCCAATTCCCGTCGGTAGCGCAGTAGCTGGTGAGCTTGACCTTCAATTAAGCCTTGGTCTGTGGCCATAGTGCCGTTGAGGACGTTGACGCGGATGAATTGAGCTCCCGTACAGGAGGCGATGGCGATCGCGCTGTGGGCATCGTTTCGCAGCACATTGATGCCGATGGGCAATGTCACCAGATTGGTTAGTCTCTCGACGATCAGCGTCATGGCACTCACCACGGCTGGATCTACACTATTTTTGGCAAAAGGAGCATCGAAAAAGTTCTCGACTATGATACCGTTTGCGCCGCCAGAAGCCAGTGCTGTAGCCTCTTGCTCGGCTCTCCCGATAATTGCTTTGAGGTTCCCCCCCCAGCGGGGGGAAGTTGGTAGAGGCTGTAAATGTACGACACCGATTATGGGATTCGGCGTTTTGAATATTTGTTTTAAGTCCACGGGCTTTCCTGAAACCACCAAGTTGACGCTACGGCTGACGGCGGATTTTGACGGCATATTTTAGAATTCTATATCCACAAGGGCGATCGAATGACTCGAAATCTGGTTATATCTGTAGATCCGTCTGGCGATCGGCTGCTTTTGGTTGTCGATCGAGGTTAAAAATGTGAAAGTAGCTCTGATTATTTTGGCTGTCACCGCAGGATTGTTGTTAGGAATAGAAGTGCTGCTGCGGGTACTTCTGGGTTTTGGCAATGCTTTGATTTACATTCCCGATGCGGAGTGTGGCTATTTGCTCGCTCCCAACCAGAGGGTGCGTCGCTGGGGAAACCGGATTGAGATTAATGAGTATTCCATGCGTACAGGTGCCATCGCCCCACTGCCGGCTCCAGACACTCTGCGAGTTTTATTGTTAGGAGATTCTGTCGCTAACGGTGGCTGGTGGACCGATCGAACAGATACCATATCGGAAATCATCGCTCGGCAGTTGAGGCTGCAAATGTGCCCTCTCAGCACCAATGCACAATTACATTCAAAAGTCAACTATTATTGTAACTTTGAAGTTCTCAACTGTTCAGCCAATTCTTGGGGACCGAGGAATCAACTGGCTTACGCCAAGCGTTTTGGTCTATTTGGGGCTTTGGTGGTGGTTTTGTTGTTGAATACGGACGATTTGTTTGCATCTGCTCCTTGCTCTGCGGTAGTGGGGCGCGATCGAGCTTACCCCGATCGTAAACCGTTGATGGCGATCATCCAACTATTAAATCGCTACCTAATACCCACAGTACCTAGGGAAAAATTGACAACACCTGTAGCCCCAAATGAGGACAAAGTTGGCTGCAACTTAGAAGCTATTCGCCAAATCAAAACAGCAGCAAACCTTGCCAACATCAAGTTTGTACTAGCCTTGACACCAAAACGGCACGAATTAGGCGAGAGTGGCCCCAACGACTGGGAAGTCCAAGCTCGATCGCGTCTTGCCGAACTCGTCGCCACCGAGAAAATTACTTACATAGATTTTCTCCCCATTTTCAATTCAGCGACGGAACTTACCATAGGACTTACGAAAAAAACCCGGTTTCTTCCAAAAATAGTCGTTTTTTTCGACAAATATTCACGCAGAAACCGGGTTTTTGACCCCCCATGCGTAAGTCCTGTTACAAGTTTGTATCGAGACAGCATTCACCTCAGTCCTCAAGGAAATCAGCTAGTTAGCCAAACTATCTCTCGTCAAATAGTCGCTTTTTTTGACCATAAATCCTGAGCTAATTTTGACTACTAGCTTGAGATTCATCTGTGGAGTAAATCTCAAATTTAAAATCTCAAAACCCAAATCTACAGACATCGAATCCGGTTGCCAAAATACAGTTAAAAACCCCATTAACACACAACAAACCTAAACTGTAGAAGCACCCGGAAACGACACGATCTGTTTGAATCTAACTTACTTGTAAAGTAGACTCTAACTCTTTCGGATACCAAGCTTGACCATCGAGAGCCATTTGCTCGATCGAACTTGCGAGGCGCAGAGCTTTCAGAGCTTGTTCTCCCCCGACTGAAGGCTGATTTCCACCCCGCACGCAATTAATAAAATGCTCCAATTCTGCATGGAGCGGTTCAATATTGCTGGTGTAAACTTTCTCAATCAACCCATCTTGACGGTAAAGCACCTGACCATAATCCGTCACGTAATTAGCGGTTGTTTGTCGGTGAATCAAGATTTCGTTATTGAGAAAATCGGCCTCTGTCAGAGAATTCTTACAATGAGCAACTATGGAACGGAGTTTGCGGTGCGTCACCTTACTAGCAGTCAGGGTAGCCACAATGCCGTTAGCAAAGTTTAAAGTAGCTGTTACATAGTCTAAATAACCCGAATTCGATGCCCTGCTGCCGCTAGCGGTCAACTTCACCACCTGGGAAGATGCCAATTCCAGCAGCAAATCGATGTCGTGGATCATCAAATCCAAAACTACCGATACATCGTTAGCCCGATCGGAATAAGGACTCATCCGGTGAGCTTCCAATGCCAGTAACTCTTCGGTTTTCAGCACTTTGCCGAGTTCCTGAAAGGCTGGATTGAACCGCTCGATGTGACCCACTTGTAAAATCCGGTGGGATTCAGCAGCCGCATTGACCAAAGATTCGGCTTCAGCAATACTAGCTGCGATCGGCTTTTCAATTAAAACGTGAACACCCGCTTGGAGACAAGACATCCCCACTGGGTGGTGCAGGCGAGTTGGAACGGCGACGCAAACTGCATCTACGTGGGCGAGCAAATCTCGGTAGTCTTCAAAGAAGCGAACCCGATATTTACTGGCTACATCAATTCCCCGCTCTACATTTATATCTGCAATACCCACGAGTTCGATATCTTTTAGCAAGCTCAGAACTCGTGTGTGATGTTGGCCCATATTGCCAACCCCAATCACCCCAATGCGAAGGGGTTCAGGTTGACCTCGTTGGCCGAAAACGTTTGCGTATCCTAATGACATCCTATCTAGCACTCCTGGATTCTCCTCCACCACAGGAATCAAGCCTTTTGGCTTCCCTCAGTTACTCACAGCCATCCAGATAGTACCACAGCAGATCTGTTTGTGAAGAAATTCTAAGACAAAGCATAGGGCATGGGGCATGGGGCATGGGGCATGGGGCATGGGGCATGGGGCATGGGGCATAGTTTCTTTTCTTCCTTCTTCTTTCCATCCGTTACATCCGTTACATCCGTTACAAAATCCGTTGCCGAACTTCACTTTTGAGAAAATATGCGAGTAGCAAAATTTTGCGATCGATTTGGAGACAAAGCCCTAGCTTTCAAAATCGCGGCTACCAAAAACGCATAGGACAAAACTCCCACCCCAGCTAGCAACAATACGCTGGCACTTCCCGAAGTATTCCACAAGGCGTGAAGTGCCGAAGCGCTGAGATAGCCTACGCCCAAAATTTGCCAGCGCTTCTTGGGTTTGAGGGCACTCAAACCGATAAAATATCCCAGATAGCCACTGTAAGCCATGTGTCCGGCGACGGAGCCCAAAATTCGGGGAATTAGCAACTGTAAACCTACTAATTCTCCGGCATCTGGCCCTGCTTGTAGAGTGACATTTTGAATGATATTCGGAACATACTGTCCCAGAGTTTCTAATAGTGTAAAGCCAACTGCCGAGGCGCTTCCCAACAAAATTCCGTCTAAGGGTTCCCAAACACCGATGCGATCGCGCCAGGGATTTCGCAACAAATTACCCAACAGCAGCGCTACCAAAACTGGTAAAGCTTTCAGCAATTCTTCCATCAGACCTGCACCGAAAAACATTCGGATTAAGAAAGGAAAAAAACTGATTTGTTCGCCTTCGGTTGGCAGTCTTCCGGGCAAAATTTCTCGAAATAATACTATAAATCCAATCAATAAAGGGCTGAGTAAAATTAAAATAGTACCTAGGGCAGAACAAAATAATATCCACCAAGGCTTGTGTTTGCCACACAGTTGATATATAAAATAGTAAGCTGCACCGGAAAGATAAGCAGCCAGCAGAAAATTGAAAACTGCGGAATTTCCCACTGCTACAAACATCGAAACTACAAAAACAACTGTAGCAATGCCGGGATATAAATAAGCTTTTTGACTTAGTTGTTTTCCGGTGGAGGCGATGGGAAATAATTGAGTGAAAGTGAGTGCTTCCTTTTCGCCAGCGTTATAAAAAATGGGATTTACTGGGGGGAATTGTGGCGAATTTTGGCTGTTTTGTAGGGTAGTTTCAAATATAAATTGAGGGCCGTCAATACCGAGACTGATGCGATCGCCTGTTTCTAAAGTTTGGCTGGCTTGTAGCCTTTGACCATTGACATAAGTACCGTTGGCGCTGTTGAGGTCGCAAATTTCCCATGTCAGAATATTGCCTTTAGTGAGGGGACGAACTGTGGCGTGGCGGCGGGAAACCATGCCGTAGGCCATCGATTCCAAGGCTATTTGACAACTGCGATCGCGTCCGATCGCCACTTCCGTAATTTCAGAAAGTTGGTACTTGGATGCTGTCGCAGCCACAGCACCTTGAGCTGGCACTTGTCGCAGAAATCCCATTTTATTGGTTATTGGTTATTCGTTATTGGTGATTGGTTATTAGTTATTGGTTATCCGTTACTGGTTATTAGTTATTGGTTATTCGTTACTGGTTATTCGTTACTGGAAATGAGAGCTAACCAATAATAACCAACAAATAACAAATAACAAATAACCACTGTCAACTGTCAACTGTCAACTGTCAACTGTCAACTAACTAATTATAAATTTGCCCTAGCATCCCTAACTGCTGCATAAAAAAATAGCCCGGTGAGGGGTATGCTGAGGGCGAGAATGATTCCTGTGACTAAAGTGCCTAGTTGAGCTTCTCCCGAAGATAGCTCAAACACTGACCCGACGGCGGCGATCGCGGCAATGCACGAAAGAGCCAAAAATAAACTACTTTTAGGAGTTCCTGCCATCATACCGATTTTACCGCCTTTGGTGAAAATTTATGCTTAACCAATTCTTCATTGAGTGCGAGTTTGTTTTCTACTCTGTCTACAAAGAGCACTCCATTGAGGTGATCCATTTCGTGCTGAATAGCCCTGGATAGCAACTCTGTCGCTTTCAGGGTTTGCGGGCGGCCGTATTCGTCGCGATAGGAGACTTCAATCATTTCTGGGCGCTTAACTTCTAAATAAACTCCCGGAATGCTTAAACAGCCTTCTTGGAAAGGGGAGACTTCGCCACTGGTATTTTTGATGGTGGGGTTGATCAAAACCAGTGGCGGTTTAGCTGGGTTATCCGGTTCGCAGTCAAGCACGATGACTTGTTTGTTGACTCCGACTTGAGGGGCTGCTAAACCAATACCCTCAGCACTGTACATGGTTTGCAGCATTTCTCGGACTAGCTGCCGAATTTCTGCGTCAACGCTTTTGACTCGCTTTGCTGGCTGGCGCAGCACGCGATCGCCCAATGTGTGTATGGTTAGGGGCGGTTTTTCTAACTTTTTCTTTTCAACCAAAACCTGAGCTGTCATGGCATTCTTACTTAATATCTGGGCTAAATTGGAACCAATACTATGATATTTAATCTTAATCTAAATTAACGTACCTATGAGTGGAAACAAGCCAAACCTACGACCTGTGATTTCTCTGGGGCGATCGCCACTGTTGATAGCCGGAGAGTTCGCTGCTGCGATCGCGATTTTACTGGCTATTTTGATAATTCTACAGTTTTGGGCTGTTCTGCCCTCGCGCATTCCGATTCATTTCGGTTTTTATGGCCAGCCTGATGCTTGGGGCGACAAGGTGATGATTTGGTTACTACCGGCTGTTGCTGCGATGATGTTTGTGGTAGTGGCTGCGGTGTCTCCCTATCCCCATACTTTTAACTAACGCGAACGGGAAGTCCCGCACTCTATCCGTTTACAAGGATGAGTGACGGGATGAAAGCGCAGCCCGTAAATAAATTGAGCGACAGCGAATCAATATCATTCTATGTGTTAGAATAATCTGATCAGCATTAGATATTCTTGATAAATGTATCAAGCGTATAAGTACAGAATCTATCCCACAAGTGAGCAAGAAACCTTGCTTGCAAAGTCTTTTGGCTGTGCGCGATGGTTCTGGAACTACGCCTTGAATTTGTGTCAAGAAACCTACAAAAATACTGGTAAAGGACTGAGTAGGGGATACATACAAGGCTTGCTTCCTGCGCTCAAGAAAGAGTACGAATGGCTAAAAGAGCCATATTCTCAATGCTTGCAAGTTGTAGCTTTGAATCTATCAACTGCCTACAAAAACTTCTTTGATAAACGCGCCCTGTTGCCTAAG